>VBOK01000109.1 GCA_005877565.1 Nitrospirota bacterium | reverse complement strand
GCTGGTCAACTCGGTGACCCGCCGGTCGACCTCGATCGCCTTGTCGTTCAGCGCGCGGAGAACCTTATCAAATTCTGCGAGCACCCCCTGAAACCGATTGACCTCCGTCGAAAGCGCTCGCATCTGGAGGTCCGTGTGTTTGACCGCCTCCTCCAGCTTGCCCAAGGCCCCGGCCTGCTGATCCACCTGGGTCGACAGCCTGGTCCCGATCTCTCGGACCTTCTCGGCCACCTGGTCCACACTCCTATCGGTCGCCTCAGCGCGCTTTTCATAGCCGCCCAGGCGATCCTGAAGCTTCTTCTCAAGGGAATAAATCTGAGCCTTCTGGTCATCCAGCGCGCTCTGGAGAGTTTCGATGTCCCTGCGTTGAGTCTCCATCTGCCCGAGGATCTGAGAGAGGTCCTGACCTTTGATTTCGCGGAGGCCGGTTTCCAACTCGGCACTGCGTTGACGGGCTTCCTTCAGCTCGCTGCGGAGCTCTTCATTCTTACTCAGGAGGTCCCGGGACGTCGTGCGGAGGTCCGCCTGCGTCGCGCAGGCGACTAAGAGCCATCCCACGCTCGACGCCAGGAGGCTGATCATGACCCGTGGGCGGTGACCTGTCATTTCCCCTTCCCTTCTTCGACTGCCAGGTGCGCCCGGCGGTTCTTCCAGTAACAGGACTCGTCGTGCTCGGTGCACACCGGCCGCTCCTTGCCGTAACTCGTGACGCCCACCGGATTCGTGACTCCCAAGGTCTGCAGGTAGCGTCGGGTCTCTTGCGCCCGCTTCTCGCCCAGCACAAGATTGTACTCAATGGTGCCCCGTTCGTCGCAGTGGCCCTCGACGAGGATCTTCACCGAAGGGTTCTGCTTCAGCGCCGCCGCGCTCTCGGCCAGATTCTTCTTCCCCTCGTTGGTCAGCGCCCAGCGATCGAACTCAAAGTAGACATCTCCGCGTGCCCGCTTCAATGCCTCTCGCGCCTGTCGAAGTGCGATCTCGCCTTGATCGGCCTTGGCCGTCACGGTGGGGGGCGCCTGTACCACCTCCTCTGAGGGAGTTTTCGAAAACCCCTGCAAAGGAGGAGCCTTTTCGGTTTGGTCGATCGTCTGTTGGGTCGTTCTGCTGCTCGTCTCCTTCGTCGAGCAGGCGGACAGAGCGAAGAGCAGCCCCAAGGCCAGCGCGCTGCAACCAGACCAGGCTGTTATGCTTCTCATCTCTCACCCTCCAATGCCAGGTGCGCCCGGCGGTTCTTCCAGTAACAGGACTCGTCGTGCTCGGTGCACACCGGCCGCTCCTTGCCGTAACTCGTGACGCCCACCGGATTCGTGACTCCCAAGGTCTGCAGGTAGCGTCGGGTCTCTTGCGCCCGCTTCTCGCCCAGCACAAGATTGTACTCAATGGTGCCCCGTTCGTCGCAGTGGCCCTCGACGAGGATCTTCACCGAAGGGTTCTGCTTCAGCGCCGCCGCGCTCTCGGCCAGATTCTTCTTCCCCTCGTTGGTCAGCGCCCAGCGATCGAACTCAAAGTAGACATCTCCGCGTGCCCGCTTCAATGCCTCTCGCGCCTGTCGAAGTGCGATCTCGCCTTGATCGGCCTTGGCCGTCACGGTGGGGGGCGCCTGTACCACCTCCTCTGAGGGAGTTTTCGAAAACCCCTGCAAAGGAGGAGCCTTTTCGGTTTGGTCGATCGTCTGTTGGGTCGTTCTGCTGCTCGTCTCCTTCGTCGAGCAGGCGGACAGAGCGAAGAGCAGCCCCAAGGCCAGCGCGCTGCAACCAGACCAGGCTGTTATGCTTCTCATCTCTCACCCTCCAATACTAGGTGCGCCCGACGATTCTTCCAATAGCAGGACTCCTCGGGCTCGGTGCACACGGGACGTTCTTTCCCATAACTGGTGACGGTGACCGGGTTCTTCACCCCCAACGACTCGAGGTACCGCCGGGCCTCCTGGGCACGTTTCTCCCCTAAGACCATGTTGTATTCACGGCTGCCGCGCTCGTCGCAGTGGCCCTCGATGAGGATCTTCGCCGCCGGATTCTGTTTGAGAACCTCGGCGCTCTGCGCCAAGTTTTTCATCCCCTCGCTGGAGAGGGCCCACTTATCATACGCAAAATAGATGTCTGTGAGCCGCCGCTGCGCCGCTTCGCGCGCTTGGCGTGCCGCAATCTCGCCTTGATCGGCCTTGGCTACCATCGGTGGCGTCGGAGGTTTCACCGCCTCCTCCGGCGGACTCTTGGAGAAACCCTGCAACGGCGCGCTGCCGCTCTCGCCCAGTGACCCGCCGGACCCGCTCGGTCCTCCCTCCGTCGTCCCTGCCTGAGTCTTGCCCGCGCCTTCCGTGGACGACATCACGTTCTTCTTGGCGCAGCCTCCTAGGGCCAGGACCCCGACCAGCACGAACATCGCCGCCACCATCACGTATCTTGTCTGTCCCGTCAGACTTCTCATACGCACGTTCTCCTCTTGTCCGTCGGCACTGATCTTACCAAATCCCGAAGTGACGTCAAGGCGGGCACCCATGGGATACGGATAGCTCACGGCCCTGACCATGCAGGATCTTCGTTGGACGTCCCGCCGGTCGTCAACCGTTCCAGGCCAGTGCCATCGGTGTTGATCATATAGATGTCCCGCCTCCCATTGCGAGTGGAGCTGAATGCGATGTGCCGCCCGTCCGCCGACCACGAGGGCGACTCGTCGTTGCTGTTGCCGGTCGTCAACTGTCGCCACTGCTGGCCATCGGGGCTGATCAGGCAGAGCTTGAGGATTCTCCGCTCGTCGCGGCACACATACGCGATCCAATCTCCTTTGGGCGACCATGCGGCTGCCGTATTATAGCCCCCCTGTTGGTCCCGATAGGTCAAGGGTCGGACGTTCGTGCCGTCCGCGCTCATGAGAAAGATCTGCGGCGTGCCGCCCCGGTCTGAAGTGAAGGCGAGTTCGCGGCCTGTCGGCGACCACGTCGGCGCGAGGTCCGCGGCCCCATGGTCGGTCAGCCGTTCGAACCGCTTGCCGTACTTGTCCACCTTGTAGATCTCCGAATTGCCGTCCTTGGTGGTCGCAAACGCCAACTCTTCCCCGTTGGGCGACCAATCCGGGGTGATGTTCAAACCCGGAAATGCGACGAGCGTCCGTCTGGCGCCGGTTATCAGATCCAACTCTTCAATCCGCGGATCATCCCCTTTGCGATACGACACGAACGCCAGACGCCGCCTATCAGGCGACCACGCGGGCGCCAGGTCCAAAGACGCATCGAAGGTCAACCGCCTTCGGTTATACCCGTCATAATCCATCACAAAGAGCTCTTTGGCGCCGTCTCTCTCCGACACGAAGGCGATCTGGCTGCGGGCAATCCCTTGTTCCCCCGTGTAGTGGAAGACGATCTCGTCAGCCAAGCGATGGACCATGTGCCGGACCACCTCGGCGGATCCGACGTAACGTTTGCGTCCGACTTCGCCGCGCGAGGACTCGAAGAGGGTCCCCTCCATGACGATCTCGCTCCCGCGCGGCGCCACCGTCCCCCAGACTTGCACCGCCAGCCCCGCTTCGCCGGCCTTTTGAAGGGCCTCAGGCCCAGGCTGGGAGTTCACCTCCGCTTTGATGCCGAAACGCTCCAGGTCGGCGACGTCGAAGAGGAGCGACCGGCGAAGATCGGCCTTCAGGACGTCCGCCGGAGGCTGCCCCGGCACAGGAGTCGCGCTCTTAAAACTGTAGACCGCAATCGGGATCTTCTGGATCGCCCCACGGGTGGCGTCGATGAACACCTCGACCGCTCCGGTCGCCACTGCGAACACGGCCGAACTCGCCAGCGCCACCAACAGCGCTAGCAGACCGACCGGTCGGCGTACCGCGGAACGTTGACCACGACGTGCCATAAGGGCTCACGAGTCCTACTGCTTGGTGTACGTGAAGCTGGTGACCGCCACAAACGACTCTCCCTTCATCTCGTCAGGAAGTGGGGGGACACGCTGGAGCTCCCGCAACACGCTCTCGACCGCACGGTCGTACGCGTCGTTCCCCGACGACCTGTAGAGGGCGATGTCCCTGATCTCGCCGTTCGGTTGAATGACGATCCTCATCGTGGCGGTGGAATCGCCGGCGCTTTCGAGCACCTGCCGAACGGCGGGGTTGGTATCCGCGTTCCAGACCCGGTTGATCGCCGCTTCAAGAAGCGGGCAATACGTCCGCGCCTTGGGAGGGCAGTGCTCCACGGTGGGAGGGCGGGCCACTGTCGCTGTCCCCTGAGGGGCGCGCGCGACCGCCGGGGCCAGTTCCCTCGTAGCCGGTGTGGCGTCGCTCGGCATCGCAGGCGTCGGCAGCGGCAACGTATTGAGCAGTTTCTTAATCTCCTCGCTCGTCCTCGACGGGGGCGCCGGGGACTGTGCCGGCGGAAGCGGCTTCGTGACCGGCGGCTTAGCAAGGGCGTCCTCGGCTTTTTGGAAAGCCTCAGCAAGATCCCTTGAAGACTGGCGCTTCGGTGATAACGGTTCGGTCGGCGCCGCTGTGACAGGTTTGGGCGGGCTCTTTGGCATCGGAAGAACCGGGGCCGTCTTCGGCTGATGGGGCGGCGGCGTGGGCTTCGGCTGCGGGACCGGGGCCTGCTCGACCTGAACCGGCGCCGACGGTTGCGACACGAGCAGGACCTCGATGGCCGAGGCTCCCCTCGGGGGGATCTTCGTCAACGGGACCGTCGTCAGCGCCACCAAGGCGACCACATGGGCCACCAGGGAGACCAAGGCGGTGCGCCGCATGTCATGGGAGAGGCCGGCCGTCATGGGAATCTCTCAGCCGAGCGCCCTATTGGATCCGTTCCTCATGAGGACTCAGCGGGTCGGTCACCATGCCCAGTTTTGCAATGCCCGCCTTCTTGACGCTGTCCAGGACCTGCACCACCGTCCCATAGGGAACCGCCTGATCGGCTCGGAGAAACACCGCGACCTGGGGGTTTTTGTGATGCAGCGCGTCCAGCCTCGGCTGGAGCAGGCCCAGCGGGACCGGATCCTTGTCAATATAGACGCGGCGATCCCGCTCGACCGTGAGCACCACGCGCTGCTCAGGCTTGATCGTATTGGTCGCCGACCTGGGCAGCGTGATGTCCATGCCGCGGTAGAGCATCGGAGCCGTCACCATGAAGATCACGAGCAACACCAGCACCACGTCCACCAACGGGATCACGTTGATCTCGGCCATGAAGCGCCGGCGGCGAGCTTCGATCATGGTCGCCTCGCGTCTTCTTGAATGCCACGCGTCTCCAGCGCGTTGGTCAGCTCGATCGCGAAGCGGTCCATCTGGAACGCCATCCTACGGACCCGCGTCAGGAAATAATTGTACGCGATGACCGCCGGAATGGCCGTGAACAGCCCGGCGGCCGTCGCCACCAGAGCCTCGGCCACGCCCGGCGCGACCGCCGCGATGCTGGCCGTCCCCTGCACACCGATCTCCCGGAAGGCGTCGATGATGCCGAGCACGGTCCCCAACAGCCCGATGAACGGGGTGACGTTTCCGGTCGTGGCGAGAAATGGCAGCTCTGCTTCCGTCCGGGTGATTTGTTCCTGCATCGCAGTCGATAGCACCGGGCGACGTCAGAGAAGACCGCGGCCACCGAGCTATCACGGTGAAGGTGCAGTTCGCGGGAGGCTTCGAGCGGGTGCTCATGACGACGGTAGGCCTTCAGGAAGCGCAGGTCCGCGGCCTCCTGGCGGCGAAAGAAGCGCCACTTGTAGAGGATGACGGTCCAGGACCCGATGGAGAAGACCAACAGGACCAGGAGGACGAATTTGGAGACCAGTCCCAGGGAGGACAGGAACTCAAGTATGAACCCGCGACTTCCAGATTGACAATCTGGCGTCCTAAACCAGGCTGAACGACGGCCCCAAAAAATAAAATCGTAGCGAAAACGTGGTAGGCGGAACAGGGGTCGAACCTGTGACCTCTGCCTTGTAAGGGCAGCGCTCTGACCAACTGAGCTATCCGCCCAGACAGATGCAACAATAAGTCCACATCATTCGGAAATCGACTTGCATACTAGCAAGTCACCTGCGTCCTGTCAACCAAACACTCGGCGGTTCCATCGCCTTTCATGCTGTGTTCCATGCCTGCATTACCCGCGTGGATGGTAACGCTTGTGAAGGAGCTTCAAACGCTTCCGCTCCACGTGCGTGTAGATCTGGGTCGTCGTGATATTGGCGTGCCCCAACAAGCTCTGCACCACGCGCAGATCGGCCCCCCGCTCTAGGAGATGCGTGGCGAATGAGTGCCGCAACATGTGCGGAGAGATCGGGCGCTGGATGCGCGCGTCCCGGGCATAGCGCCGCAGGTTTTTCCAGAACCCCTGCCGTGTCAGGCCACGCCCGGAACGTGTCACAAAGAGACGATTGGAGGTGCGGCTCTTGAGCAGATGGGGGCGCCCTGCGGCCAGATAGCGGCGCAGCTTGCGGATCGCCACCGCCCCGAGGGGGACCACGCGCTGCTTGGCCCCCTTGCCAGTGGCGCGGAGAAAGCCGGCCGACAGATTGACTGCCACGAGATCCAGTTTGACAAGTTCGGAGACGCGGAGCCCAGTTGCGTAGAGGACTTCGAGCATGGCGTCATCGCGCAGGGCTTCCGGATGACGGCCCCGGGGGACAGATTTCAAATCTGTCCCCCGGCCAGGGGCATCCAGCAAACACCGGACCTCGGCGACGCTCAGTGCCTTGGGAAGCCGTCGCGACCCCTTGGGCACGGTGACGTCCAGGAAAGGATCCTGGCGGAGAGGGCCCTCGCGGAGGAGAAACCGGTAGAATCCACGGCACGCAGCCAGGCACCGCGCGACCGAGGGAGGGGCCAGTCCCTGACTCCGCAAGAACTCCAGCAGCCGAGGGACATCCGCGCGGGACAGCGCTACCGGGGTCTCGCGCCCCTGCATCCGGAGGAACGCCTGCAGCTTGGCGAGATCGCGCCGATACCCCTCGACCGTGTTCGCGGAGAGCCCCCGCTCCGAGAGCAGCCCGGTCAGGTAGCGGTCGATCCACTGCGCCTCGCTCACGCGCGCCTCCTCTGACCCAGCAAGCCTACCTTAAGGAATTCCTTGGGACAAGAGATGCGGTGGCGGTATAATCCGACGACGATGTCCGATCCACAAGCGTTCACGCCGGCAGATGCCCCACCCGCTTCCTCGCCGACCGGGAAGATCATCCTCGCCGCGGTCTTCGCGATCGCGGTCGGGGCCTTCTTCTATTTCGACCTGGCGCAATACCTGAGCCTGCAGAACCTCAAAGGTAACCGCGACCGTCTGCTCGCATACGTCGAGGACCACTACCCGACCGCAGTTCTCCTGTTCATCGGCGTCTATTGCCTGCAGACAGCCCTCTCGCTGCCGGGCGCGGCGGCGCTGACCCTCGTCGGCGGCTTCCTGTTCGGGAGCGTGGTCGGCACGCTGTACGTCAACGTGGCGGCGACAGCGGGGGCAACGTTGGCCTTTCTGGCCGCACGTTACTTGTTAAAGGATTGGGTAGAGCGGAAGTTCGGGGACCGGCTGGAACCGCTCCAGCAAGGCTTCGCGCGGAATGCCTTCAGCTATCTGATGACGTTGCGGCTCATCCCGGCCTTTCCGTTCTTTCTGGTGAACCTCGTCTCCGGACTCACCCGGATCAATGTCGGAACCTACATTGCCGCAACCGCGATCGGCACCCTGCCGGGCAGCTTCGTGTACGCTTACGCTGGCCGGCAACTCGGAATGATCAATTCACTCAGGGAGATCGCCTCGCCCCCGGTGCTCCTGGCGTTCACCTTGCTGGGCCTGCTGGCCCTCTCGCCGATTCTTTATCGCAAAATGAAAAAGGGGACGGCGCCGACTCCGTCCCCTTGAAGTCGATCGGGTTACTTGTTCGGCTGGGGCGTGTAGCGCAGGTAGGGTTTGACCGCCCTGAAGCCCTTGGGAAAGAGTTTCTTGGCGTCATCGTCGCTCACCGCCGGGACGACGATGCAGTCCTGTCCATCCTTCCAGTTGACCGGCGTCGCCACCTTGTACTTAGCCGTGAGCTGCAAGGAATCGACCACACGCAACAGCTCGTCGAAGTTTCGGCCGCAGGAGGCCGGATAGGTGATCATGAGCTTGATCTTCTTGTCGGGGCCGATGACGAACACCGACCGGACTGTCATGTTGTCCGCGGCATTGGGATGGATCATGTCATACAGCATGGCGGTCTTTTTCTCAGGGTCGGCGATCAACGGAAAATTCACCGTGCAGTGTTGAGTCTCATTGATGTCTTTGGTCCACCCCTTGTGCGACTCCAGAGGATCCACGCTGATCGCGATCACTTTGACGCCGCGCTTCTCGAACTCGCCTTTGACCCGCGCCACATACCCCAGTTCGGTCGTGCACACCGGCGTGAAGTCCTTGGGGTGCGAGAACAGGATGCCCCAGCCATTGCCCAGCCATTCGTGGAAATTGATCTTGCCCTCGGTCGTATCCGCCGTGAAGTTCGGCGCTTCGTCTCCCAATCGCAGTGCCATAGAGAACCTCCTTTCAGAAGAGTCTAAAAAAGGATGATGGCAGCCGCCCCATTATCTAGCCCCCAATCGCACGATTGTCAACCGAATCACCGTCTTTCTTCGCACCTTTTACCCGGTCCTGTTACAATCCGGTGACGATGAAGCCAGTCATCTCGCAAGACCGTCACACTCTGCGCGCCCTCATGCGCCGTCGCCTGTCGGCAAAAATCTTCAATCGGCTCCAAGAGATAGGCCGGCTGGCCGATGCCGGTGGTGTGTCGGCGTATCTGGTCGGCGGTCTGGTCCGGGACCTCCTGCTGGGGTATACAAACTTGGACGTGGACATCGCCGTGGAGGGCGACGGCATGGCCTTCGCGCGGCGCTTGGCCGACCGGTACGGAGCCGGCGTGAAAGTTTTCGACCGGTTTGCCACAGCTCTCGTTGTTTTCCCGGACGGCTTCAAGCTGGACGTGGCGACCGCCCGGTGCGAATCCTACGCTCACCCCACCGCCCTGCCCACAGTCGAACCGAGTTCGATCAAGGACGATCTCTACCGCCGGGACTTCACGATCAACGCGCTGGCCCTCCGCTTGAACGCGACCCCCTTCGGGGAGTTGGTTGACTTCTACGGAGGCCGACACGACCTCAGCGCCAAGATCATTCGCGTCCTCCATGCCCGCAGCTTCGTTGACGACCCGACCCGTGTGTTTCGAGCCATCCGCTTTGAGCAGCGGTTCGGCTTCCGCATCGAGACACACACGTTGACCTTGCTCAAGAAAGCCGCTGCGTCCGATCTCGTCCGCCGGCTCTCCGGCCCACGCTTGCGCAATGAGGTCATGCGCTTGCTGTCGGAGCAGGCCCCCGCCCGTGCGGTCCGGCGTATGGCCGAGTGCGACCTCCTACGCTTTCTCCACACCGGCTTGGCTTTGACCGCTCATCTCACAGGTCTCCTGTCGGATCTTGGGAAATCCCTCGCCTGGTGGACGAAGCGGTTCCCGAGACGCCCGCTCGATCGAGCGCTGGTCTACTTCATAGGCCTCATGGACGAGCTGAGTGCGTCAGCCACTCACGCAGTGGTGAAGCAATTGGCGCTCCCGGGGGATCAGGCGAACAAGATCAGTCTGGCCAAGAAGCACGTGGCGCCGGCCCTGCGCTCCCTGGCCCGGCAACGGTCCCCCCAACCTTCGGAAACGTATCGCACCCTGGCCGACCTGCCGGATGAAGGACTCGTCCTGCTCGTCGCCAAGGCCAGGTCCACGGATATCGCGCGTCTGGTCTCGGCCTACGTGACCACCCAGCAGCATGTGCGGCCATCGCTCAATGGGGCCGACTTGAAAGCCTTGGGTCTCAAGCCCGGACCGATCTACAAGAAGATCCTGGATCGCCTGCTCGAGGCGCGCCTGGACGGCGAAGTGAAAACCAGAGCCGACGAGCGGGAGTTGGTGAAGAAGCTCGCGAAGGTGTGACGCAGTTTAGGCGAGTCTGCCATGCCTGTGCCTTGGAAACTCATTGGTGCCCTGCTCAGATTCGTCGTACCGACGGTCCCAGAAATCATTGCCACCGTCAAGACGCTGAAGAAAGAACAGCAGCGGGAGAAGATGCAGGTCGATGACACAGCCCTGCGCCTACAAGAGTTGGAACAGCGTATCGCCGCGCAGTTGCAGCTCATCGAGCAGCTGACTAATCAGATCGTGACACTGGAGAAGGTTGTGGCGTGGACCACGTGGACCGCGCTCTTCGCGCTCGTGCTGGCGCTGATCGCGCTGGGAGTTGTCTTTCTGAAGTGAATGCAATAGGAGCAGGCTACTTTCCCCCTATTTGACTTCAACCAAGCGCAGGTCTGTGTTCTGGGCTATCAGGCCAAAGTCGCTGTCCCGCTGAAGAAGCGCGCAACCATAGTCCGCAGCAAGAGTCGCAATCAGAACATCGATGGCGCTCACCGTGACCCCCTTGCGTCGCAACGCAAAAGCCAACCTGCCAGCCGTGTACCAATGCTGATCTTGCGTCGAGAGCCAGTGCAGCGATTTCAGCTTCTCCTCAAGTGCGGCCTGCTCTTCGCTTGACCGGCAACCCTGTAATAATTCGAGCGCAATAGGACCAGCGGTGGCGACTTGATCGCTATCGAGCAGGTTCTTCAGACCTGCCTTGACCGCCACATAGCCGCTCTTCGCAAAGAAACAGATCCAAGCACTCGTGTCCACCAGAACCGGATTTGTCTGACCGCGCAGGGTTCTCACCGGGTGCCGCGACGGCGGGCTCGGCGCAACTCGGACACGGTCATATCAACCACCCCGCTTCCGGCCAAGGCTTTGAGCGACTGACGGTTTCCCGCCCGGATCAACTCTTCCAACGCGCGACGAATCGTTTCTTTCTTGGTCGGCGTGTCGGCCAAGGTCATGGCCTTCTTGAGAAGAGCATCATCAATGTCGACAAGGGTCTTCATGGGAGCCTCCTGATTGATATATATCAATACCCAAGTTTTGGATATATGTCAATGGCAGGACTCGAGAGACCCTTCGACAGGCTCAGCGTGACCGGATTAAGGATGCGGCAGGAGCGGGTGGCGCCGAGGGGGCCGGATCTGTAGGGGCGGACCTGCGTGTCCGCCCAGGAGAGGGCAACCACGCAGGGTTGCCCCTACGAAGAAACAAAACGGGCAGCTCGGCGACAGGACCCCGCGTCAGTGACTGAGCGGGTGCGTCATTTCCCTGCAGGCGGGGCCACCTTGGGGACCGCGCCGATGCTGTCCAGCCCGGCTTGGGCGCAGGCCTCGTCCAGATGACCGCCGGGGGCGCCACCGACCCCGATCGCGCCGACGACCTCGCCTCCGATCTCGATCGGCAGGCCACCGCCAAGGATGAGGATTTTGTCGTCGATATCCCTCAGCCCCTGGAGAGCGGGCGTCTTGGCGACCAATTCAGCCATCTCACTGGTCGGCCGACGCAGGCTGGCGGCGGTGTAGGCCTTCTTGCTGCTGCTGTTTGTCGTGTGCGGGCCCGCCCCGTCCCCCCTCATCAGCACCTTGAGCACTCCTGCCCGGTCCACTATCGCCACGCTCACGCGATAGCCATCCTGCTTGCACTTCTCCTGCGCGGCAGCCGCAGCCTTATTCGCCAGCGCGAGCGGCAACGTCGCTTCACGGGGCAACTCCTCTGCCGCGGCCACGACATGCGCGAATCCGAGCACCAGGGCGAGCGAGATGATAAAGGTGCGAGGCCAAAGCACGTCGTTGCGAAAAGAAAACCCTTCTCTCATCATGGTTGCCTCCATTAGCGGGCTGGGGCCGGCACAAAATTCAGCGCGGCTGA
>VBOK01000108.1 GCA_005877565.1 Nitrospirota bacterium | reverse complement strand
GTTGGACATCTAGGCCTCCTGGCTCGGCATGGTGGGCGATACAGGTTTTGAACCTGTGGCCTCTTGCGTGTGAAGCAAGCGCTCTCCCACTGAGCTAATCGCCCACTCCGAATCCGCAGCAAGGCATGAACGGTAGCACAGCGTTTCCGCGCAGTCAATCCGCGGGCGCCCCTATAGGACCTGCAACACGCAACACTTGAGGTACTCGCTTTCTGCCAGCCCGAGCAGGACCGGGTGGTCGCGGCCCTGTGCCCCCTGTGCCACCAGCCTGGCCGTCCGCCGGACATCCCGCGCGGCGTCCCAGAGCATGCGGCGAAACTGCTCGGCGGATAGGTGATACGAGCAGGAGCAGGTGACCAGGAACCCGCCGGGGCGGAGAAGCCGCATCGCCCGGAGGTTGATCTCCTTGTAGCCGGCCAGGGCTTCCGGTATACGGTTGCGCGCCTTGACGAACGCGGGAGGATCGAGGATGACTAGGTCGAAGGCCTCGCGGCGGCGGTCGCGCTCTCTCAGCTCGTCGAAGACGTTGCCGACGCGGAAGGCGCAGCGATCCGCCAGGCTGTTTCGTTCGGCCAGGGCGGTCGCCTGCTTGATCGCAGCTGGCGATTGATCGATCCCGGTGACGCGCGTGGCCCCGTACCGGGCTGCATGGAGGCCCCACAGCCCCACGTAGCAGAAGCAGTCCAGCACGTCTGCCCCGCCAGCCATCCGTTCGATCAGGGGGTAGTTGTCGACCTGGTCGAGAAAGAGGCCCGTTTTTTGCCCCTCCAGGAGATCAACCGCCACGTCCAGACCGTTGATCGTCACGATGGGTTCGGGCGGGATCTGCCCGCGGATAGCAGCCCGTTCCCTGGGGAGACCTTCCCGCTCGCGCATCGTCGAATCGTTGCGGGCCACGATTGTCCGCGGGCGCAGGACCTCTTCGACGGCCGCGAGGATGAGATCGCGGCGCCGGTCCATGCCGGCGGTCAGGAGTTGGATCGCCACCGCGTCGCCGTAGCGGTCCGCGACCAGCCCGGGCAGGCCGTCGGCTTCTCCGTGGACGACCCGGTAGGCCGACCGCTCGCCCATCACCCGCTCCCGTAAGGCCTGGGCCTGGCGAATCTTCTCGAGGAAGAAATTCTGATCAACGGGCGCGCGGTCTCGCGCGAGCACGCGGACGGCGATGGTGGTGCGCGGGTTGAGATAGCCGCGGCCCAGAAAGTGGCCGTGGCTGTCGTGGAGATCAACGAGGTCGCCGGGCGTCGCATCCAGCGGCCAGCCTTCCAGTTCGTTCTGGTAGATCCAGGGGTGACCGGCCAGCAGCCGGTCCTGCTCACCTGGCTTCAGCCGGATCGTATGGATAGGCTCCACTCTAGAACTCGAAGTCCATGATACTCTTGAAAACCGTGGTGTCGCTGCCATCGGTCCAGCCGAACTGCAGGCCCACGTCCCAGCCCACAGGACCGAATTTGAACTTGATGGCCGGTCCGAAGGAATGCTGTTGGTTGTGCTCCGTCGGAAAGCTTCCGAGCGGCCCCAGGTTGCCGAACGCTTCGAGACCCAGCCGGACCGAAGGACTGGAAAACCAGTAGAGCCCGTGCTCATAGCCGAACCGCACGCGCGAGGCGTCGTTGAACACCCGTTCCCAGACCGGGTTCAGCCGGAACATGAAGTCCTGGCGCCTTTTTTCCAGAAGGAGCTTCCACTCGACTTCGTCCCGATGCTCGTACTGCCGTCGTGGGAGCGAGTACTCGACGTACAGGGCGACCGCAGGCCAGGCATCCCGCTGGTCGAAGAACCGGTAGATGGTCTCAAACCGGTACTGGACGAACGTGAACTGCTTGCTGACGCCTTGCGTGCGCTGTTCGAAGTCCAAGTATACTTCGAGGCTCCAGCGGTCCGTGAGTCCGTAGGCCAGTTCGCCCGTGTGACGGAGCAGGCGCTCGCGGGGAAACGGGCCGGACGTGGCCAGCGGCGTGTCAAGAAAGGCGTCGAACCAATAGGCCACCTCCGCTTCGCCTTTGTCGAGGGCGTAGGGTGAATACACTTTGAGATGCCGCGCCTCGGCTATAGGTGGCCATAGCGCTAGTTCGAGCACATTGAACATGAATACGGATAAAACAATGCGGGCCATTGGTTGAACACCCAGCGTGGCAGTCAGTGCTATTCGTCCGGCCGCTCGGAAGACATGAGCCGCTTTTTCAGGATCCACATCTCATACAGCGGCACGCCCGCCATCACCAGGAACGCGCCCACCATCAGCACGTCGCCCAGCAGCATGGCCAGCGCGAAGTGGGGACTGACGTAGAGGATAAGCCACGGCGAGGCGAGATCCAAAGTGACGCCCGCAAAGGCCAGCAGGGTCATGACTACTTTCAATTCCTGGCTGGCCATCGTCAGATAGAACACGTGGCAGAGGATCAGGAAGACGACCGGCATCGTGAAGAAGTGGAAGTGGGTCGTCTCGGCCAGCTCCTGGAAGGACTTGGGCTGCCCGAAGGTCTGATCCGAGCCGAGGTAATGCTGCGCGATGCCTGAGTACGAGAGGCCGGTCATGCTGTGCGCCCAGTAGATCGTGAACAGAAACCCGGCGAAGATCGTCAGGATGAACAGCGTGTAGAGCAGGCGGATGTTGCGGTCGGTGTCGAGGAGGCGGAACCGGGTGTTGAAATGGCGCACGGCGGCGTCAGCGGGGCTTGCGGTAGAACTCGTCGATCAGGACGAGGGCGCGCTTCACCCCGGCGCTGACCGACCGGACCGACATCGTGGCGCCCGTGATGTTAATGATGTCCTTGTTGATGCGGATCGGATCCAGCACGGTCTTGCCCTCGTACTGCGAATTGAACCGCTTCCTCCGTACCTCGCTTCCCTTGCTCTCCCGGTACACCAGAATCTCGACGTCGGAAACCTTGCCGTCGGACGTCACGCCGACGAGGTAGGTGATGGGCCGGTGCTTGCCGATGGTCTCCTGAAGGACGGCATAACCGTCGATCTTGCCGTTGGTTTCCGCCTTGAAGGCACGAAAGCTCTCTTCAGGGAACTTCCAGCCGATCCGCTCCTGGATCCGGCCTTTCTGCTCGAGCGTGAGGCGGAGCTCCTCGACCTTGATGTTCTGGGACTTGGGGAACAGGAGCTTCAGGGCCTGCTCCTCGGTCAGGTACACCTCGACCTTGCCGATCTCTTCCTCGGTCAGGTACCGCTTCAGGTCGGGATCCCAGATGCGGTGGCTCGGCTCGGAGGCGTTGGCGATCGGAGCGAGGATGACCCAGAGGGGCAAGGCGACAGTCAGCACGAGCCTCAACAGCCCTTTTCCTTGAGGCGCCGGGCGATCTCGGCGGCGACGGCCGCTTCTTCCTTTGGGTTGCCGGGCACTGCGCGCCACTGGCGCATGAGGACGCCCATCGGCGACCAGGCTTCGCGGAGTTGCAGCACCGTGGCCGCGGCCCCGCGCCCTTTCCGCTTCACCTCCACCACGTATCTCACCCGTTCTTTGTTGACGTCGCGTTGCATGACACCTGCATGCGCCGAGCCCTCGACTTCCACCCAGTTCGTCTCCAGCACGCCGGCGTCCTTGTCGGCTTTCTGGAGGCGGACCCCTTCGAGCGCAGCGATGGAGGTGTCCCACACCTGCTCGAAGGCGCAGGGCGATGTCGCGGTCGGCTTTCCCTCCAGCGACGCGCACCCTGCCAGCATGAGGCCTGCCAGAAGTGAGGCCTGCTTCCAGATCATGTGGTAGCCCTTCGATGAAGCGCGGCATCTTAACGTTGGCTTTCTCCGAAAAGCAAGGCGACCGTCCTGCTAGAAGTAGGTGGCCACGGACAGGACCAGCCCGTCGTTTCTGATGCGGTTGTTCTTTCCATCCTCGAAGTTGAACTGGTAGTCCACCTTGAAGACCGTGTCCGAGATGGGACGGAAATTCAGCCCGAGCGTGAGACGTTCCCGCTTGGTGTCTGAAAACTCGCTATTGGTGTTGATCTGATCCCACCGGACCACGCCCGTAAAGGTGGACGCCTCCGTGAAATAGGACGGTGCCCAGCGCCGCAGGAACTGCGGCATGAAGTGGTAGTTGCCTTGCACATAATAGCCGTCCATCCGTTGCGGCAGCAGATGGCCAGCGGGGGACGTAGGGTCAACAAACGGGGTGCCATTCAGGTCCTTGGAATTGTCGCGGGCGTAGACCCACGCGGCCTCGCCAATGAGCTCGAAGGGCCCTCGCTGGAAGGTCCAGTCCGCGGCCCAGATGGCGAGGGGCCGCTTGCTGGCCGGATCATACGAGCCGAAGTATCCAGAGCCGCCGACCTCGACACCCAGGATCGGGCTGAAGGCGACCCGGCCGACGACAGCTTTGCCGTTGTTGTTGTCCAGTCCATCGTCCACCGTCGACACGCGTTGACGCGCGTCCCTGAGGCCCGCATCCGCCGTGATAACCGGCGTCCCGTTTTTGAGGTAGCCGTTGAAACCTTGCGTCACGTAGAGTTCATAGTCCAGCTTCGACAACCGGGTCGGGTAAAAGGTGCCGTAGAAGCCGGCGCCGGCTTCCGACAAAGTGGACGGGATGATGGCGGTGGCCACCAGCGGGCGGTCTGAGAGATCGTTGAGCGGGGAGTCGTGCAAGAGGTTGAACTTGCCGACCGGCAGCAGGATGATGCCCGCGCGAAAGTTGATCGGCTCCCGAAGCAAGTAGTCAATCGTCGCGAACTCAAGACTCACCTCAATGCCCGAACCTTCGTTGGATTTGGACCGGATGCCGTGCTCGATCTCGAGCTCCGACGCCACCTTGAGGCGGTCCGTAATGTCCGAGTAGAAGAACGGCACGAACCGCTGCTGGTCGAAGCTGCTACTGCCATTGCCGGTGCCGGGTTGCCCGACGCCAGTGGACTTGCTGCTGTTGAACAAACGGTACTGCAGATCCATGTATCCACCGACGGTCGTTCGGGGCGAGGACACGAACGGCTTGGCGTAGATAAGCTTGCCGCTCCCAGTGCTGCCGACGCCCAACGGCTGCTCGCCCGCCTTCATCTCTTTTTCTTTCTCTTTGCCTTCCCTGGCTTCTTGGCCCTCGTGCTTGATGAGCTCATCCACCAACTTCTCCAGCCGCCTGATCCGCTCCTCGAGCGCCTTCTCGGTCTTCTCATCGGCTGCAGCTTCAAATGGGGCGCTGCCCAGGAGGCAGGCTGCGAGGGCCCCGATGATGGCTAATCGTCGCATGATTATCCTCCTCGATGAAAATGTAATTGCGACTCGTTCTCAGTTACATGCACAAAAAAATCTAGCTCTTCGGGAACGTGACGATATGAGTTGCCACGATTTTGAGGTCCACCGAAGAGCCAATCGGGTAGACCGTCGTAGAGCCTTCACTGCTGTGCAGGTGCTGCCCGGAGGGCAGGATCACGGTATAGAGGTTTTCGGAACCGCGGAACTGGCGCCCGACGATCCGCGCGCTACCCGGCGAGGCAGGCACGATGTGCACGTCGTCGGGCCTGATCATGATCTCGACAGCGGCTCCCGGCTGGTGTCCCCCGACGTTCTCGAAGATGCCTACCTCGGTGTGGATCTTGCCGTTGTCCACGCGGCCTAGGAGAAAGTCGGCCTGGCCGACGAAGTTGGCGACGAAGGGCGTCGAGGGCGTGTGGTAAATGGCCTCGGGCGTGTCCACTTGCTCCAGCCGGCCGTGGTTGAGCACGGCGACCCGGTCGGCCATGGCGAAGGCTTCGTCGTGGTCGTGCGTGACCAGCACGGCCGTCGTGCCGGTAAGCCGGAGGATTTCCTCCACCTCTTCCCGCATCTGGAAGCCGGCGAGCCCGACGAGGTCGAGCGTCTGGGCGACCGTGCGCGCAGCGGCCGTCTTCTCCAAGCGCTGCAGCCCGAAGGCAACGTTCTCCGCCACGGTGAGGTGCGGGAACAACGCGTAGTCCTGAAAGACCATGCCCACGCCGCGCTCCTCCGGCACCACCCAATTGGCGGCGTCGCAGACCGGCTGGCCGGCGATCGTGATCGCGCCGGCCTGGGGCCGCTCGAAGCCGGCGATGGCCCGGAGCACCGTCGTCTTGCCGCAGCCGCTGGGGCCCAGGATGGACAGGGCGGCGCCTTCTTCCACCGCGAGCGTGAGATCGGACAGGGCCGGCGCGGCGGCGTTGGGATAGGTGAGCGAGATATGGGACAGCTCGATCAGCGTCATACGAGTTTTTTCTCCCGCAGCCGCGTGACCACCATCCATGGCAGCGCCGTGAACGCGATGAGCAACAGGGCCATGACCGCCGCCCGCGTGTACTCTGCCTCCACGGTGTGGACGTAGACCCGCACCGGCAGCGTGTCGAACCCGGCCGGCCGCAGCAGCAGCGTGGCGTCGAGTTCCTTCATGGCGGAAATGAACACGAGCGCCCAGACCGCGAACAGCGTGGGGCGGACCAAGGGCGCGAGGATGCGGCGCAGCACGCGCCACGGGGATGCGGCGAGCGAGCGGGCCGCTTCTTCCAGGTGCGGGTTGATGCCGGCGAGCGCCGCGTCCACGCCCTGGACCGACTGGGTCAGGAAGCGGATCAGATAGGCCACGACGAGGACCCCGGCCGTGCCGTACACCCACGGGACGTAGGTGTTGTACAGGAGGATCAGACTCAAGCCGAGGACGGTGCCCGGGATCGCGTAGCCGATCTGGATAGTGCCGGACTGCAGCGCGCCGATGCGGGGCGGCGTATGCCAGGCGGTGAACGCGATGAGGAGTCCGAGGATCACCGCAAGCGTGGCGGCGAGGCCCGCCACCATGAGGCTGTTCTTGATGTAGTCGCCTTGCTCGCGGACGACTTCGAGGAAGTGGCCGACAGAGCCGGTCTGCGCCAGCAGCACTCCCAGCGGGATGAACA
>VBOK01000107.1 GCA_005877565.1 Nitrospirota bacterium | reverse complement strand
GGAAGCGTAGCGGGCACCCTGGCGGAGCGCAGCGACTTGCCCCCTACCCTCACCCTCCCCCTCGAGGGGGGAGGGATGGGAAAGGGTGGCGGCGGAGCGACAGGACCCGCTGCCTTGCCGCGCTGAATGAAGGGATGCTATAGTCCGGCGCGTGGCGGCGGAGACGACGACAAAAGCCCTGCTGATCGCCCTCGTCGGCGACCCCGCGCCCTGCGTCGCGACGATCAACCGCTTGAACCCCGAGCACCTCTGCTTCTTCATCCCGGAAGAATTGCGGCCCAAGGTCGAGACGGACATCCAGCCGAACCTCGCCAAGCTGCCGAAGAAGTGGGACTGGATCCTCACGCCCGACCCCCACGGCTTCGGCGCCTGCTTCAAGGCGTTGAACCAGCCGCTCGCGGACCTGCTCAAAGTGTGGGGCCTCGGACCGGGCGAGCTGACCGTGGACCTGAGCCGCGCCACCGCCGCCATGGCGGCAGCGACGGGACTGGCGTGCCTCCCGCACTCCTCGCAGTTCATCACACTGAAGCCAGCCCTGGTCGCAGGCGACGCGCCGGTGGGCGAGCTCGTCATCATCAACGGCACGGCGCACACCTGGCAGCAGGACAATCCCTGGACGGAGGCGGCGATCACCGCACGCCGCCAGGCCGCCGAACAATTCAACCGTGGCTCCTTCGCCGCCGCGGCCGCTTCATTCCGCCACATCGAGGCGCGCGTGAGCGGCGGGCAGAAGCCCCTCTATCATGCGTTCGCCGACCTCGCGGAGGCTTACGGCTGCTGGGACCGGTTCATGTACAAGCCGGCTTGGGAGTCCCTGAAGACCGCCGTCAAGGCCCTCGACATGGCCTCCGTGTTCGGCGGCCCGTCCGGCATCAAGGCGCTGATCCCTCGCCTCAAGGAGAACTCAGGCTTTCTGGAGAAGCTCGTCCTGGACCCCTCTGACGTCAAGGCCGCCGTCGCACCTGATCTCCTGGCCAACGCCAAGCGTCGCGCCGAGCAGGACCGCGCGTTCGATGTGGCGCTCCTCACGGCAGTCCGGGCGCTCGAGGCCTTCGCGCAGGTGCAGTTGTTCAAGCAGCACAAGATCAAGGCGAACGACGTGCAGCCCGACCAGTTGCCGGCGGCACTGCAGGAAGTCTGCAGAACGTGTTATCTCGACGACGTGGACGGCAAGTACAAACTCCCGCTGGTCGCGCAGTTCCGCGCGTTGGCCGGGCTCGGCGATCAGATGGGCCAGGCGCATCTCGCCCAGTGGCCGCAGATGAAGCCGCTGCTGGATGCCGCGCACCGCTCGCCACTGGGCCATGGGTTCGAGCCGGCCACCGCGGAGCGCTACCACCAGCTCTACACGCTGATCGTGAAGGTGACCGGCGTCACCGACGCCACGCTCCCGAAATTCCCCGTGCTGGAGCTCTGACGATGAGCGCCCACACCGACACCCTCGACGTCCGCATCTACTACCAGGACACGGACTGCGGCGGCGTGGTGTACTACGGCAACTTCCTGCGCTACTTCGAGCAGGGGCGCACGCACTGGCTGGAGACGCTGGGGCTCTCAGTGAAATCCTTCATGGACGACGGCATCCTCTTCGCCGTCGTGCACGCCGAGCTCTTCTACCGCTCGCCCGCCCGCTACGGGGAGACCCTGACCATCGCCACCACGCTCAAGGAGATGCGCGCGGCCAGCTTCACCTTTGCGCATGAGATCCGGGAGAAGGCGAGCGGGCGGCTGGTCGTGGAAGGCTCCGCACGGCTGGTCGCCGTGGACACGCAGGGCAAGCTGGTCAAGCTGCCGCGCGCGCTGCGCGAGCGGTTAGAGAAAGGCTCGCGGTAGGCGATGCAGAACATCGGCACGTGGCTCGCCATCGCCGGCGTTGCGGTCGGCTTCGTGATCCTGATCTATCTCCTGTTCAAAGAGCCTGCGGACAAGAAAAAGAAGGAATGAAGGAGCAAGCACTATGGATCCATTCGGAGGAAAAGAAGAGTTGGTCGAGGTCAAGTTCCAGATCAGCCAGGATCAAAAGAAGTGGCTGGAGAAAATGGTCAAGGAAGGCAAGATCGCGGTGCCTCCCGGAGGTAGCCTGTCCGTGGGGAATGTGGCCTCCATGTTCATCCGCGCCTTGTTGCACAACGCGATGGAGCAGCAGCAGGCCATGGAGAAGGCGGACGCCGACGAGGATGAATAACAGGCTGGTCCTGCCCGCATAGCCCAGCGCAGCCGGGGAACCCGTTGCTCTCGGAGTGGGTCCTGTCGCCGAGCAGCCCCGCTGAGCGGCGCCTTTCGCCGTCGAAGCCCCGCGGACTCGGCTGCAGGCGCTCTGGCTCATCGGTGCGCCCCGCTCGGCACCACCCACTCCAACTGCAACGGGTCGAAACGCCGTCGAGGCCCCGCAGACCCGGCTGTACGCCCTGCGCTGCATCTGGGCGCCCATGCGGTGTCACCCGCCGGTTAATCAAACCCGTCGGCTAGAGAAGTTTAGTTGATTTTGAGTTTGTTGAAGGCGGCGCGAGCCGCCTTCAGTGTTTTGGCGATGTCCGCAGGCGTGTGGGCGGTGGAGACGAAGGCGGCCTCGAACTGGGACGGGGCCAGGTAGATCCCCTGGCTCAGCATCGCGCGGAAGAACTTCGCGTAGGCCTGGGTGTCGGACTTCTTGGCCGAGGCGTAATCGGTCACCGGGCCGGGCGTGAAGAATAGCGTCATCATGGACCCCACTCGATTGAGCGTCGCCGCGATCCCCGCCTCGCGGGCGGCTCGGCTGAGCCCTTCGCCCAACTGCCGTCCGCGTTCTTCCAGTTGCCGGTACACCCCGGACTTCTTGAGCAGCTTCAGGGTCTCGACGCCGGCCGTGACCGCCAGCGGGTTCCCCGAGAGCGTCCCGGCCTGATAGACCGGCCCGTCAGGCGCGATGAGCTTCATGAGATCGGCCCGTCCGCCGTAAACCCCAACCGGCAGCCCGCCACCGATGATCTTGCCCAGGCAGGTCAGGTCGGGAGTCACGCCGTAGCGGGCCTGGGCCCCGCCGTAGGCCACGCGGAAGCCGGTGATGACTTCGTCGAAGATCAGCACGATCCGGTAGTGGTGGGTCAGGTCGCGCAGGCGGTTCAGGAAATCGGGATGGGGCGGCACCACGCCCATGTTCCCGGCCACGGGTTCCACGATGACGCAGGCGAAGTTGCCCCGATGTCCCTCCAACAGGCGCTCGACCGCGCCGATGTCGTTGTACGGGGCCGTGAACGTGTGCCGGGCCAGGTCGGCCGGGACGCCGGGGCTGTCCGGAATACCCAGGGTCATGGCGCCCGAGCCGGCTTTGACAAGCAGCGAATCGGCGTGGCCGTGGTAGCAGCCCTCGAACTTGAGGATCGCGTCGCGCCCGGTGTAGGCCCGCGCGAGCCGGATCGCGCTCATCACGGCCTCGGTGCCCGAGCTGACGAGGCGGACGCGCTCCATCGAGGGTACGGCCTCGACGATCATCTCGGCCAATTGGACTTCGAGCGCCGTCGGCGCGCCGTAACTCGTGCCCCGCGCGGCCGCGCGCGCGACCGCTTTGACGACGGGCGCCGGCGCGTGGCCCAAGACCAGCGGCCCCCAGGACATCACGTAGTCCACGAAGGCGTTGCCGTCCGCGTCGTAAAGCTTGGCCCCCTTGGCGCGGGCGATGAAATGGGGGAGGGTCCCGACCGCCTTGAAGGCGCGGACCGGACTGTTGACTCCGCCGGGCATCACCCGCAGCGCGGCCTCGAAGAGCTTTTTGGAGGCAGTGGTCTTCATAAAGAAAAGTACGGAACTCTAACACGCCCTCCGGGTAGCGTCAAGAACAGGGTTTTCTGCTACAATCCTCTCTGGTTAGGGTATACCATGAAGAAAGTCACCGTGACCCACTGGCCTGCCAACGCCGGGCAGGTCACCATCAACAAGATCCGCGCCCGGCTGGAACAGGAAGGCCTGAAGCCCTACCGGTTCGACATGATGCCGGGGGACGCCTACGGCGACCATGCCCACCCCGACGCCGAAATCCGTTGGGTGGTCAGTGGGCGGATGCGGGTTCGAGTCAACGACGAAGAAATAATCCTCGAGCCCGGCGACCGGCTCGACCTGGCCGCCAATGTCGTTCACTCCGCGGACGTCTTCGGCGACGAGGTGGTGGTTACGCTGTGCGCCTCCCGGTGACCCACGCGCACCGACGGGTCCTGTCACCTGCGGCTACGGGGTCCTGTCAGCGAGCCACCCTGACGTGCTCAGTCGGCTTCCCTGTCGCAGCCCCGCAGACTCAGGTGCGCCGCCTTCCGCTCCGCCAGGGGCCCGCTCGCTGCCACCCCTCAGCCTCATCGACAACGAAGCCACCCGTTGCAATCGAGCGGGTGACACCGCATGGGCGCCCAGAAGCAGCGCAGGGCGTACAGCCGGGTCTGCGGGACCTCGACGGCGAAACGCCCAGCTGCGCTGGGCTATGCGGGGGCAGGACCCGCTCAAAGAGCAACGGGTTCCCCGTCTCGCGCCATGCATGAAATCATCTTTCTTCTGGTCGCGCTCACCGGGATCGGACTCCTGGGATACTTGGTGACCATCCTGACGCCCCACGTGTTCCATAACATCGGCCTGCTCATGCTGCTGGCCGGGCTGGTGGAAGGGATCCCCACCGGCTTCTGGTACCATGTGGTGCTGCGCCGCATTCTGATCCAGCGCGGTCATCTTCCTCCGAAGTGGTGGATTCATCCGACACGCCACCACGGCCAACTCACGCCGGAGGAACACCGCCGCATCCGTCTCTGGTTCGTGCTCGGCGGCATCGGCTATGCGATCGCGGTCACCGGCGGGCTGGCGGCCATCGTCGGCCTCCTCATCGAACGCCTCTGACCTTCCACATTCTGTTATAATGCCGCGCCATGCAGAAGCATAAGATCGACCTGCTCATCTTCGATCTCGACGGCACGCTGATCGAGTCCAAGTGGGACATCGCCACGGCCGTCAACCTCACGCTGGGGGACCTGGGCCTGCCGCTGCGCCCGCAGGAGGAGATCTTCAGCTTCGTCGGCGACGGGATCAAGCGCCTGCTCCGCCTCGCCGTCGGGGAGGAGAACCAGGCACGCTACGAGGAGGCGTTGCGGATCTTCCGGGGGCACTATCTCGCCCACTGCCTCGACCGCACGCACTTCTATCCCGGCGTCGAGCCCGTGCTCAAGCATTTCGCCCGCAAGCTCAAGGCCGTCGCCACGAATAAGTCGTTGGAGTACACGAAGAAGATTTTGGAAGGATTGGGCTCGCACCACTTTGCCTATGTCGTCGGCGGGGACAACGGGTACGGCCTCAAGCCGGAGCCCGGCATGTTCCTCAAGATCCTGGGCGAGCTGAAGGTCGGGAAGGAGCGGGCGGTCCTGATCGGCGACAGCACCAACGATATCACTGGAGGGCATAATGCCGGTATTCGCGTATGCGCGGTAGGCTACGGCATGGGCAACCGCGAGAAGATGGCCGCCTGCAATCCGGACTGGTTCATCGAGAAGCCGGAAGACCTCATCGAGTTGTTCGTCTGATGCCCCAGCGGATCGTCGTCCTCCTCCTCAGCCTCATTCTCCTCGCCAGCCTTGCCTCGGCGGCGAATCTGGAAGAGCGGGTCGTCGAGCACCGGCTCGCCAACGGCCTGACCCTCCTGCTGATGGAGCGCCATCATGCGCCGATCGTCGCCGTCAATCTGACCTACAAGGTCGGCGGCGTCTACGAGCATAGCGGCATCACGGGCGTCGCGCACCTCTACGAGCACATGGCCTTCAAGGGGACCCGCACGATCGGCGTCACGGACGCCGAGAAGGAGAAACCGGTCCTGGAGGAATTGGA
>VBOK01000106.1 GCA_005877565.1 Nitrospirota bacterium | reverse complement strand
CGTTCCACCGGAGAGCAGAATCATGTCCGGACGCAGCGAGCGGATGCGTTCGATCTTCTCGTGCGGCAGGCGCCCGTCGTTTGAGGCCAGCACGTCCATCACGATCGCCCCAGCCCCGAGGGCGCACCGCTGGGCGCTCTCGGCCGTCATGCTCTGCACGACCCCGGCCACCATCATCTGAAGTCCGCCTCCGGCGCTGCTCGTGGAGATGTAGATGTCCACGCCTACCTTCGGATCGCCGCCCGCCCCGCTCGGGGTGATGATCTTCTCGCCGTCGAGAATCTTGCGGCCGGAGAGATCCTCGATCTCCGCGATCGCATTGAGGACCCCGCGGGTGACATCTTCGAAGGGCGCTTCCACGGTGGTGGGTGCCTCCCCCCGGAAGGTCTGCCGGTACTCGTCCCCCACCTTCTCGATCAGAATGGCCTTGGT
>VBOK01000105.1 GCA_005877565.1 Nitrospirota bacterium | reverse complement strand
AAGGCATGCCGGACCCGGGCTGTCAGCCCGCTTAGCCGTTGCGCCAGAAACCCCTTGGAGAACGGTGCCATAGCCACTCGCAGACGGGGGCCGCGGAAACCTGCGCATTATAGGGAGGGGGGGGAGGAGAGTCAATTCGCGCCAAGACGTGCCCCTTCCGCGGCATGGTAGGAGCTACGCACCAACGGTCCGGACTCCACATGGCGGAAACCCAGCGTCAGCCCTTCCTCCTTGAGCAACCGGAACTCCTCCGGCGGGTAGAAGCGCATGACCGGCCAGTGGGCCTTCGTCGGTTGCAAGTACTGTCCAATCGAGAGGATCACGCATCCAGCCGCGTGGAGCTCCCGCATGACCGCGCGCACCTCTTCTACTGTTTCGCCCAGACCGACCATGAGCCCGGACTTGGTGGCAGCCCCGCGTCTGGCCGCTGCCTCGAGCACCGCGATCGACCGCCGGTATTTCCCCTGGGGCCGGACCGACGGGAACAGGCGCGGGACAGTCTCCGGATGGCCCGGATCGTCTCGGCGAAGATCCGCGCGCCACCGTCCGGCAGCTCATCGCGGTTGACCGACGTGATCACGGCATGGCGGAGTCCGAGCCTCTTCACCGCCGCCGCCACCCGTTCGGGTTCCGCTTCATCCAGCGGCAGGGGCCGGCCGGTGGTCACCGCACAGTAATGGCACCGGCGCGTGCAGACGTCGCCGAGAATCAGGAACGTGGCCGTCCGGTTGTTCCAGCATTCCCAGACGTTCGGGCACCGCGCCTCTTCGCAGATCGTGTGGAGCTTTAGCTCCTGGGTGAGCCGCCGGATTTCCTGATAGTCCGGCCCCTGGCACAGTTCTACCTTGAACCACGCCGGCAGGCGCGGCCTCGGCTCCTGGAGCACAGGAATGGGTCGGCTCATAAGTCCCTCGCCCGCTCCAGCGCCTGTTTGAATGTCTGGAGGAACTGCGCGGCCACCGCCCCGTCAATCACGCGGTGATCACAGGATAACGTGAGCATCATCCGATGGCCCACCTCGACGCGACCATCCCGGACGACGGGCACCTCCCGCACGGAGCCCACCGCGAGCGCCGCAGCAGCGGGCGGCAGGATCACGGCGATGAAGCTCTCCACATCGAACTTGCCCAGATTGGAAATCAGGAACGTCGCGCCCGTGTACTCCTCCGGCGACAGATCGCGGCCCCGTGCCCGGGCCACAAGCGCCCGCTCCGCCTCGGCGATCTGCGCGAGGGTCTTGCTTCCGCAGTCGCGCAGAACCGGCACGATCAAGCCGTCCTCCAGCGCCACGGCGATCCCGATGTCAATGCTGGAGAAGAGCCGAATGGTCTCGCCCGCGAAGGACGCATTGAGGCCCTGGTGCTGCCGTAGGGCCCGCGCCGCCGCGGCGATGAGCAGATGGTTGATCGAGATCGGGGACGACGGCAAGGCCTTTTTCGACTCCTCAATCACCCGGAGCCCCTCGGCCATTTCCACCTCGATGGTCACGTAGAAGTGCGGAACCGGCGCCTTGCTTTGCGTGGTCATCCGGACAATGGCCTTACGCATCTGGCTGAGGGGAACCTCCCGCACAGTGGGTTGTTCCTTCTTGGTCAGGAAGGGTTCGAGGTCCCGCTCGATGATTCGCCCGCCGGGGCCGCTCCCTTTCACGGCTTTCAGATCGATCCCGTGCTCGCGGGCCAGCGTGCGGACACGAGGGGATGCCCGCTTGTCCTCCTCCGGCGATGCGACGGCGGCGGGTGACGGGCGCGGCGTGATGGGGCGCGCCGCTGAAGGCTGAGCACCGGCAAGGATGCCCCGAATGTCCTCATCAGACTCCCCGATCACACCGATAAGGGTGCCGGACGGCACGGTCGTCCCTTCAGGGACCAGGATCTTGCGGAGCGTCCCGGACGCGAACGCCTCGAGGTCCATCACCGCCTTGTCGGTCTCGATTTCCGCGAGCACGTCGCCGCTCTCGACGCGCTCGCCTTCGGCCTTTCGCCATTTCACGACGACGCCTTCCTCCATCGAGTCCGTCAGCTTGGGCATGATCACACGACTGGCCATGAGGCTACGTCCTGTACAGCACCTGATGCGCCGCGGCCACCACCTGGTCCGCGTCCGGGATGGCGGCGTCCTCGAGGTCGCGCGCGTACGGCATCGGCGCGTCCCGCCCGGTGACACGGACGATCGGACCATCGAGATAATCGAACACCTGACGATACAGGCTCTCGGCGATCTGCGCGCCGAGCCCGGCAAAGGGCCAGCCCTCTTCGACGACGACGACCTTGCCGGTTTTCTTCGCCGACGCGGCCAAGGTCGTCAGATCCAGCGGGCGCAGCGTGCGCGGGTCGACCACTTCCGCCTGGATGCCTTCCTGCGCCAACTTCTCAGCCGCTTCCAACGCCACCAGCAACATTTTAGAATAGGCGATGAGCGTCACGTCGGTCCCCGGTCGCTTCACTTCCGCGACGCCGAGCGGGATCGTGTAGTCGCCGTCTCCGATTTCGCCCTGCATGGGGTACAGCAGTTGTGCCTCGATGAAGATGACGGGGTTCTCGTCCCGGATCGCGCTCTTGATGAGCCCCTTGGCGTCATGCGGCGTTGCGGGCGCCACCACCTTTAAGCCCGGCACGTGGCAGAACCACGCTTCCAGGCTTTGCGAATGCTGGGCCGCCAGTTGGTGCGCCGCCGAACCCGGGCCCCGGATCACGATCGGCACGCTGAGCTGTCCTCCGGACATGTAGCGGATCTTCGCCGCGTTGTTGACGATCTGATCCATCGCGAGGATGGCGAAGTTGAACGTCATCACTTCGACGACCGGGCGGAGCCCCGCCATGGCCGCTCCGATGGCCAGGCCGGTGAAGCCCAGCTCGGTGATCGGCGTGTCCACAACGCGTCGCGAGCCGAATTCTTCCAGGAACCCCTTGCTGACCTTGAAGGCGCCCTGGTAATAGGCCACGTCCTCCCCGATCAGGAAGACCCGGTCGTCCCGCCGCATCTCCTCGCGCAGGGCCTGGTTCAGCGCTTCCCGGTATGTCGCCTTCATGATGTGTACACATCCTCTTCCAGCGCGGTCACGGGTGGCACCGGACTGGCATCGGCAAACTCCACCGCCTCGCGGACGATCTGCGCGACTTCCTGTTCGATGCGCTTGATGTCTGCCTCGGTCGCCAGCCGTTCACTCAGCATCCGGGTGCGTAACAGCAGAACCGGGTCCCGCTTCTTGGCTTCATCCACCTCGGCCTTCGTCCGGTAATGACCGTGGGCGGGATCGGCCATCGAATGGCCGAGAAACCGGTACGTCACCGCCTCCAGGAAATACGGACGCTGGCGGGTGCGGACCTGCTCAACGGCTTTGCCGACTGCGTCGCGGACGGCCAGCACGTCCATGCCATCGACCCGGCCGGCTTCGATGCCGTAGGCGGCGGCGTTCTGGGCGACGTCGGAGTAGAGCGCGACCGCGCGTTCGACCGGCGTGCCCATCCCGTAGCGGTTGTTCTCGCAGAGAAACAGCACCGGCAGCCCCCAGAGCGCGGCCAGGTTCAGCGTTTCATGGCACGCGCCGCTCGGCACGGCCCCCTCGCCGAAGAAGCACAGGACCACCTGGTCGCCGCCGCGATACTTCACGGCGAAGGCCACGCCGGCCGCCAGCGGCAGATGTCCGCCGACGATGGCATAGCCGCCCATGAACCGACGCTCCGCATCCACGAGGTGCATGGAGCCGCCCTTCCCCTTGCACAATCCGGTGACTCGACCGAAGAGCTCGGCCATGACGCGCTTCGGGTCTGAGCCCCGGGCGAGGCAATGGCCGTGATCGCGGTAGGCAGAGAAAACGTAGTCATCGGGCCGCAGCGCGTCCACGGCGCCCACGGCCACGGCCTCTTCCCCGATGCAGAGGTGGCAAAACCCGCCGATCTTGCCGAGCGCGTACATCTCCGCGGTCCGCTCCTCGAAGCGTCGGATCAGGAGCATCTGGGTGTAGAGATGGACCAGGTGCGCTCGTTCCACACTGGCATTGTAGCAGAAATTTCGAGGCGAAGAGGTTGGACGACTGTCAGGTCTTGCCGGTGTATTTGGCGATGATCGCGTCCTGGACCGGCTTGGGGCAGGGCTGGTACTCCTTGAAGTCCATCGTGAACGTGGCACGCCCCTGGGTCTTCGACCGGACGACGGTCGCATAGCCGAACATCGCGGCGAGCGGCACCAACGCCTCCACGACCGAGGCGGTCGCGCGCGTGTTCATGCCGACGATGTGCCCGCGTCGGGAGTTTAGGTCGCCGATCACGTCGCCGGTGTACTCGTTCGGCGTCACCACTTCGACGCGCATGATCGGCTCGAGCAGAACGGGCTTGGCTTTCAGGAGCGCCGACTTGAAGGCCATGTTGCTGGCGATCTTGAACGCCATCTCGCTGGAGTCCACCTCGTGGTAGGACCCGTCGATGACGTGCACTTCCACGTCCAGCAGGGGGAATCCAGCCAGGGGGCCCATGGTCATCCCCTCCTCCACGCCCTTCTGGACCGCGGAGATGTACTCCTTGGGGATGGCCCCGCCGCGGATATCGTTCACGAAGACCAAGCCCTTGCCGGGTTCCGCCGGCTTGACCGTCAGGATCACATGCCCGTACTGGCCGCGGCCGCCGGACTGCTTGATGTGCTTCCCTTCGGCTTCCGCCTCCGCCAGGATCGCTTCGCGATAGGCCACTTCCGGCGCGCCCGTGTTGGCCTCCACTCTGAACTCCCGCTTGAGACGGTCCACCAGGATTTCGAGATGCAGTTCCCCCATGCCGGAGATGACCGTCTCGCCGGTCTCCTCGTCCATCTTGACCTTGAACGTGGGATCCTCCTGGGCCAACCGGCTCAAGGCATAGCCCATCTTCTCCTGATCCTGCTTGGTCTTGGGCTCGATCGCCATCGCGATGACGGGCTCGGGGAACTTCATGAGCTCAAGCCGGATCGGATGCTTTTCCTCGCAGAGCGTGTCGCCGGTGGTGGCCAGCTTCAATCCGACGACGGCGCCGATCTCGCCGGCGTAGATTTCGTCGATCTCCTCGCGCTTGTCGGCGTGCATCTTGACCAGCCGGCTGGCCCGTTCGGTCTTTCCCTTGTTCGCATTGTAGAGGCTCATCCCCTGGGTGATCACACCGGAGTAGACCCGGACGAAGGTCAGCTGGCCGATGTGCGGATCGTTCAGCATCTTGAAGGCGATCGCACAGAGCGGCTCGCTGTCGGAGGCCTTGCGCTCGATCCGGCGCTCGCCGTCCAGGCTGTAGCCCAGCACCGGCGGTTTGTCCAGCGGCGAGGGCAGGTAGTCCACCACCGCGTCCAGCAGGTGCTGGATGCCCTTGTTCTTGAAGGCGGAGCCGCACAGGCACGGGCTGATCTTCATCGCGATGGTCCCGATCCGGATGCACTGCCGGACCTCTTCCTCGGTCAGCTCCTTGCCATGCAGGTACTTGTCCATGATCGCATCGTCGAACTCGGCGATTGATTCGAGCATCTTCTCGCGATACTCCTTCGCCTGCTCCAGCATCCCTGCCGGGATCTCGTTCACGTCGTACTGGGCGCCCTTGGTTTCGTCCTTGAAGGTCATCGCCTTCATGGTGACCAGATCAACGTGGCCCTTGAAGTCGCCCTCCCGCCCGATCGGCAGCTGCACCGGCACCGCGCGGGCGCCGAGCCGGTCCATGATGCTCTTCACGCTCATGAAGAAATCCGCCCCCGTCCGGTCCATCTTGTTGATGAACACGATGCGGGGCACCTTATAGCGATCGGCCTGCCGCCATACCGTTTCGGACTGCGGCTCGACGCCCTGCACAGCGTCGAATACCGCCACGGCGCCGTCGAGCACGCGCAGCGACCGCTCGACCTCGATGGTGAAGTCCACGTGCCCGGGTGTGTCGATGATGTTGATGCGGTGCTTGCGCCACTCGCAGACGGTCGCGGCCGACGTGATCGTGATGCCCCGTTCACGCTCCTGTTCCATGTAATCCATGACAGTGGTGCCGTCATGGACCTCGCCCATCTTGTGGGCGACGCCGGTGTAGTACAGGATGCGCTCGGTGGTCGTGGTCTTGCCGGCATCGATGTGCGCCATGATGCCAATGTTCCGAATTTTCTTCAGCTCGTGTGATCGGGGCATAATCCTCTCCGCTGACTGCTTAAGATCGACTACCGACACGACTGCGCTTCCTCTATCGTTCCCTGCAGAAGCCACGGGCACGGTTTGAGCGTGGGGGCCGGGATTACGCGGAAATGAACGGGTAGGAAGGGCCTCGGCCGATTGACGAGATACTATAGAGGATCAGCGCGTCGGCGTCAAGACCGAGGCGACCAGATCGGGTGTCGATTGAGAAGGCGGGGTTTCGCCTGAAAGAGCGGAGCGGGTCCGGCAGAGCCAGGACCCGCCCGTGACGCGTACTACGCAGCCGTGGACTCCGCGAGCAGCGCGCGCCCCTTTTCAAGGGCCGCCTCGATGCCGGCCTTGGTGCGCAGCGCGGTGCTGGCCACGTCCTTTT
>VBOK01000180.1 GCA_005877565.1 Nitrospirota bacterium | reverse complement strand
CGTCCCGTGCACGTTAAAGGGCGTGGGCGCTGTGGGGTCCAGTCCGCTGCCATGGTCGACGTACTCCAGATGCCCCCAGGTCGGCGAACCTTGCTTGCATCCACCACCCACGCCGAAATTCCCGTGAGCGCCGTTGCTGAAGACGATGAAGCCGCCCCCGGTCACGAAGTCGCAGGGCGGCGTCTGGCTCCAAGCGAGATCAGCGGTGAGCAGCGGCAGTGCTCCCGCCACTACAATGATGAAGAGTATTGTTTTCCCTCTTCCCAAGCGCATTGTGACACCTCCCTTTGTCCTTCGCCGAGACCGGCCCTAGAAGAGGGACGGAAGCGATCCAGTGGAAGAAGTAATGGCGGCCTTCGCGGACCCGATGACGACATCGGTCAACCCGTCAAGAGTTTTGACGTGCAGGGCATTGACGGTCATGCCGCCTACCGAAGGAATCTGTTCGTTCAGGACGACGCTCAACACGCGCCCTCGCCATCACGAAGTCGGCCGAAATGCCGGTTCCGGCGACGGTCATCGCCAAGCTCCCCAGCGAGGCCTCAGAGGCCACCTGATCAGGCCAGCCGATCGTGGTGGCGTGAAGGGCCTCTCCTGTGAGCAGGGAGGGAACGGTACCCGTGACGAGAGATGCCTCTCGTGCGTCGCTCGTTCCACCGAGCGTTCCGGTGTCGGAGAGCGCGGTCGTCGTTCCGAGCCCAAGCACGCCCAGAACGGTAGCCTGCACGGCGCTCGCCTGACCGGTGACGGTTTGCGCTTCGCTGGGTCCTGGGCAGGCCAGCAGACTGACCAGAGCCCCAGCAAGCATGAGCAGCTTCCAGTTGTGTGATGTTAGAGAGTCCATACGAACCTCCTCTGTGTGTGCCTGACAATTAACCCTGTCAGGCCTTGGAGCTACGTTAAGACAGCCCCCATGTTTCACTGAAATACTTTAAACAGTAATCAGGTCTTTCATGGATTCATGTTGGCTGAAAGACCTGATTTCAGCCGGGGGAGATTCCTGGGAAATACCACTGCTGAATTAAGGGGTAAGCGCTAGCGGTACGGGCGGAAGGGAGTTGGTTGGGAGGTAAGAAGCGGCCTTAGACTATGCGTCCACGATCGAGATTTCACCCCGCTCCAAGGATTCGAGAGCATAGACGACCACCGGTTGAGCCTTTCCCTTGACCTTGACTGGAGGCAATTTACGCAAGCTCACGTGACCCAGATGCCCGCGGTTGTCATAACGTTCATGTTTCCCGATCAGATCCCTCAGGCGCGCGGCGGTCTCCTCACTGATGACAAGGGAACAACCAAACTCCCGGGTTAGCTCCTGGACGCGGGCCGCGAGGTTCACATGGTCTCCGATCATCGTATAGTCCATTTTCTTGCCCTCAGCACCGATATTCCCCACCACAACCTCGCCGGTATGGATCCCGATCCCGGCCTTGAAGGGAACCCGCCCCTCGGCTTTCCACTTCTCCTGCAACTCGGCTAGCTGCTTCTGCATGTGAAGAGCGCATTTGACCGCGAGCTCGACATGGTCGGGCTGGTCGAGCGGGGCCCCCCAGTAGGCGACGATCCCATCGCCGATAAACTTATCAAGGGTGCCATCCCACTGGAAGACCGCCTCCGTCATTGCCCCAAGGTACTCGTTGAGTTGAGACACCACCTCCTCGGGCGAGTGCTTCTCGGTAAAGCTCGTGAATCCGAACAAGTCCGCGAACAGCATGGTCAGCTCTTTGCGCTGGCCTCCCAGCGTTGCCTTGCTGGGGTCCTTGATCATTTCTTCGACGATCCGGGGACTCACATAACAAGAGAATATTCTCCGGATCTCTTGGGCCTGCCTCTCTTGCTTTTCCCTTGCGACGCGTTCTTGCTTAGCGAACTCCCCCATGGCCCCATAATATGCCGTCATCGCCAGAAAAAACGGCACACGCAGCAGGATCGTGCCGAGGTGGTCGGACACATCCTCGTGCAGCAGCGTCAGTCTTCCGAATTCGACGGCACCGTACGCGACGCACATCACGGTTGCGAGAACCACCGCCCGCGTGAGATTGCCCGCTGCCCCCGCGATCATGATAATTCCGAAGTACACCACGTACAGGCTTGTGTCACTGATCCCGGTCGCATAGAGGGTGACCGGCACGAGCAGGGAGTCAAAGACAACGAGGATGGCCAAGACACCAGTCCAGGGGATGATCCGGGGAAGCCCATAAAGAAGAAGTAGGTTGCCTCCCACTAAGGCCAACACAAAGGCCTGTGTTTGACCGGTTGTGAGAGAGGAGTGGCTACTGACAAGCGCGTGAGCTGACAGCACGATCACCACGAGCCACTGCAAGACCGGAATCGGTTTGCGGTACCTCTCCCACAAGTCAGCCATAGAAGCTCCTCTTGAGCCAAAAGAGTATACGCCGAAGGGACAGAAAAATCGATTTTGAGGAGGGGCGCGTTTTCCCTATTTCTGCTTGAGCATTTCGGCGGCGGTTGAGCGGATCGTCGGCGTAATCTTCTCGCCGCCGAGCATGCGCGCCACCTCTTCCACCCGCCCTGCCTTGTCCAGCAACGCCACCTGCGTCACCGTCCGCCCGTCCTTCGCCACCTTGGTGACTGCGAAGTGCCGCTGCGCCTGCGCCGCGATCGGCGCGAGGTGCGTGATGCAGAATACTTGGTGCCCATGCTGGCTCAGATGCCGGAGCCGCTTCCCCACCACCTCGGAGACCGCCCCGCCGATGCCCGCATCGACCTCATCGAAGACCAGGACCGGCACGCGGTCCTGCTCGGCCAGCACCGTCTTCATGGCCAGCATCACACGCGACAGCTCCCCGCCCGACGCGATCCTGGTCAGCGGCTGCGGGCTTTCGCCCAGGTTGGAGGAGAACAGAAACTCCACACGGTCGCTGCCGGTGGGCGTCAGCGTCGGCCCATCTGAATCGGACCCCTGCTCGACCGCAATGCGGACCCGGGCATGGTCCATCCGTAAGTCCTTCAGCTCGCGCTCCAACCGCTTCTCCAGATCGCTCGCTGTCTTCGTCCGCTTGCGGGAGAGGGTCTGCGCCAGCTTCGCGACTTTCTCATGAGCGTCAGCGACCCGAGAGGAAAGCTCCTTCAGATCCGCCTCTCCGGTTTCCAGTTCGCGCAGTTCCAGCTGCGCCCGTTCGCCGCGCCTGACGACCTCTTCGAGCGACCCCCCGTACTTCTTCACGAGCCGGCGGATCAGGTCCAACCGCTCCTCCACCTTCTCCAGCTTGTCGGGATCAAACTCCAAGCGGTCCCGATAAGCGCGCAGACGCTGGGCGAGATCCGTCAACTGAGCCAGCGCCTCCGCGAAGCGGTCCCGGTCTTCCACTAATTCAGCATCGATGGCGGCTAACTCTTTAAGGGGACCGGTCAGTGAACCTACGCCTTGCAGTAATGAGGGATCCTCTTCGTAGAGCGGCCCATACGTGGCCTGCACCAGCTCAGCCAGACGCCTCCCCTGAGACCGTAGCAGCTTCTCGCGCTCCAGCTCCCGATCCGCGCCAGGCTGGAGGTTCGCGCTGGTGATCTCCTCGACCTGATAGCGCAGCAGGTCTTCGCGCGCCCGACGCTCCGCCAGCATGTCCCGGCGCTCGCTCAACCGCGTCTCGAGCTCACGCCACTGCGCAAACGCTGTCTCGTAAGCCGCGCGAGCGTCGGCGAGCCCGCCAAACTCGTCGAGCAGATCCAGGTGCACCGTCGGTCGGAAGAGGGACTGGTGATCGTGCTGGCCGTGGATGTCCACGAGGAGTCCACGGAGAGCTTGGAGGACGCCGAGCGGGGCCGGCCGGCCATTGACATGGATACGGTGCCGCCCCGCGCGCGAGAGGATGCGCCGAAGAATCACCTCGGTTTCTCCGCGCTCCAGAAGATCCTGCTCGTGCAGGACCTGTGCGACCGGCCTCTCTTCCTTGAGGGAGAAGACCCCCGAGACTTCAGCTTCCTCGGCACCCGATCGAATCAGATCGGCCGAGGCACGTCCCCCTACCAGGAGATCCACCGCATCCACCAGGATGGATTTTCCGGCGCCCGTCTCGCCGGTGAAGACCGTAAAGCCGTCCGCAAACTCCAGCTCAATTGCGTCGATGATGGCAAAGTTACGGATGCGAAGTTCTGTCAGCACACAGGTTAGGCAGTGGTCGTGAGGAGCTTGTCGATCGCCTCTTTCAGTATCCGCTTCGGCACGGCCCCGACGACCTTTTCAACCGGCTGGCCGCCCTTGAAAAAGAGCAGGGTGGGAATGCTCATGATGCCGTATTTGCCGGCGATGTCCGGATCCTCATCCGTGTTGAGCTTCAGTACTTTTAATTTGCCGTCGTATTCTTTCGCCAGTTCCTCGACGATGGGCGCCACCATCTGGCACGGCCCGCACCACACGGCCCAGAAGTCCACCAGCACCAGGCCATCGGCCTTGCCCACCTCGGTGTCCCATGTCGTTGAGCTCACTGGTAATGCCTTACCCACGCTTCACCCCCACTATCAAAGTGTTCACTGAAAAACATTCACTGAATTTCTACGCGGTGTCGTAGCCTACCGTACCGGTGACAAGCCTGTCAACGCACGAGGCGGCTACATCCGCTCCGGTCCCGGCTGAGGGCGGCGGTTGCCCTGCGAGAGGACCTGGAGGTAGTCGATCAGATCGTCAAGGTCGGCGGGGCTGAGGCCGGTCCAGCGCGGCATCTCTTCATGGAGCGTGTTGCCTGCCGGGTCGATGCCGGCGACGATGGCCGCCTTGATCGTCTCCCCGTTGAAGGGGGGATGGCGGCGGTCCATGAACACGTGCTCGTGCCCGTTGGGGTCTGTCAAAGCCGCGTAGGTAATGTCGGGCGCTGGGATACCGTGCATCATGCCTCCGCGCCCATCGGGGCCGTGGCACATGGCGCACCCCATCCCTTCCATACCATGGCTGTTCTCCACAACCCGTCCAGCAGAGGTGGTGCCGTGCAGGAAGATCCGCCGGCCGTTGTCGGTATGGGACACAGGCGCCGGAGCGCCCGCGCCGACCAAGGCGACTCCTAAGAGGCTCACTGACGCCATTGCCCATGCCAAGCGCGCACGCATACGCGATTATGTGGACTGCGCCCGATAGCTTGTCAAGGGCGGCGCGGAAGAAGCTCCGCCCTTCAAAAAGGTCTGGCGGATGCAGGAGGCGGCGACACCTCACGGAGCTTTTGAATATCAAGCCCCAGGCGCTGGAAGAGCCTTTGATAGACGGCGCTGAACGGCGACTCCGTGGAGCCCACTCCGCCCAACGTGAAGAGGAAGGCAAATTCCGTCTGAGCCGGGGCCACACCAGGGATTTGCCCGCGCTCGATCAGCAGTGCCCCGACTCCCCAGCACCGACTTGGATTCACATAGTACAACCCATAGTCGACCTCCGGCAATCGTCCAGTTTGCGCGTCGTAGTAGCCTCGGATCACAGCGTAGAGGTTGAACGGCAGAGCTGTCCCTACCTCCGCAGTAAAGAAGTGCGTCTTCTCCGTCTGAATCAGCACATCATTCAGCGTCAGGGGATTGAAGAGGTCCCCTCGGACAGGGACCGGGCCGGCCCGCGTAAAACGCTGGCCCAGGGAAAGGAAGTATCCATTTCGTAACTCGAAGTTCAGGTCGGTATTGAAGACCGAGACTGCGGACTCTGTGTAATTGTAAAAGGTGTCCACATCGAGAGAGGCCGGGATGGGTTTGAGCGTCCTCAGGATCAGTTCTCCCCGCAAATCCGAGAAGGACCTGCCGGTAGGCTGAAAGCCGGAGGCCTGATTGCCACCGAGACCGAGTCCACTCCCAACGTTCGTCGAAAGCGTCCTGTTGGGAGAACCCAGGTGCTGGCTTTGAGTGAGCCTGAGATAGGCAAATTCAAGGTAACGCGCGGTGTCGCCCATAGGGACCATCGTGGACAGCCGGCTGGTCAGCTCGTAGGTGAGAAGGTGTTTCGGAAACAACTGATCGACATCGTTGAAGATCGGAAGATCCCCCTGTCTTGTCGAGGTCAAGTATTCATAGATGAGCGCCGGCTCGATCTTGTGGGTGATCCCCGGGCCGTCTTCCTGGGCAAAACGACGCACGAGACGGGTGTCAACCGTTGTGCTCAAGTAGAGGGCTTCACGCGAGGTCGGTCGGTCCGATTGAAGAAGGCTGCGGTTATAGTAGGTCTCGCGGAAGCCGACTAACGGCGTCACGGTAACGTACCGGTCCCACGGCAGGGAGGCCCACAACTTAGGGAAAAGGTCGGTGCGGAGGGCGCCGGTTCCCTGCAAGCGGGCGAAGTCGTCGAAGGTGGCATCCAGCCCGGCATAGACTGGAAGCCCCCACGCACGCAACGGCGTGAGGCTGTACCCGATCTCCGGGAGGGTCTGCACCACCGTCTTATCGGACAAACTGGTCAAGTTCTGCGAGTAGCGCGCCAACCCATACAACACCTGGTTGTCCCAACGCTTGCTCAAAAAGGCGTTGGATTCCTGGTACACCGCCACCCGTTGGAGCACGTCCTCGCTCAGGACGAAAAAGTTGGATCTCTGATTCAAGTAATTGACATCGACCCTCCCCTGCAGATCGTCGGAAAACTGCTCCCTGTGTTTGTAAATAACATTCCAGCGTGTGGTCTGGTCTGGGACATCTCGGAAGTACTGGGTCCAGAAATAGCCCTCAGAGTTCCTCGAAAGTTTATACCGGTATTCCAGCTCGGCGCCTGTCCCGAGCTTACCGCGCTCGTCCAGCGTGATCGTAGCGTCCTGGCTTGGACTGATGTTCCAAAAGAACGCCTCCCGCACCTTGAAGCCTTGCACGCTGCTGGAACCCATGACAGGCATGAGAAAACCGGTCGCCCGCTCCCGCTTGGTGGGAAAGAGGACGGCCGGCAGGTACATGACCGGCACGTCTAGGATGCAAAACTGAACGTTCCTCGCGTACAGGAACCCTTCCACTTCCAGTTCGGCCTTCTCTGCTTTGAACTGCCAGGGCATCCGTTCCCCCTCCAGCACGCTGCAGGTCGTGAACGAGGCGTCTTCCAGCCGGTATTGCTCCTCGGACAGGCGCTCCATGACCCGCGCGTCCACTGTGAAGTTGCCTTCCAGAACGAAGAGTCGGCCCTGGAAGATCACACCCTTCGAGGTATTGAAGTTGAAATCGAGGCGCTCGCCGTGGATGTCGTGAATGCCGTTGTTCAGATGCACCCGTCCCACCGCCGTCACCCGTCCGGTGGCCACGTTCAGCGTCGCTTCATCGGCCTCTAGGCGATAGGGGCCTTGCACGACGACCACTGATCCCTTGCCCTCGTAGGTCTGCGTCTCCTTGCTGTAGACGAGCGTGTCGGCCTGGATGTGGGTGGGGCGGGCCGAGGATGGCCCTTCCGCCAGGGCTGGTGTGGCTTCCAATAAGAACAGGAGGGCAGTCAGGGGGACGACCAGCCGGCGGCTCAGCAGCCCCATTAGCCGCGGAGTCCGGACACGGTCGTCCCTTCAAGCATGGCCTTGGCCTCGCCGGCTACCAGCAAGGACCCGGTGACGCAGATGGTATCGTCTTCCCCGGCGAGCGCCCGCGCGCACGCTAGGGCTGCCCCCACCGTCGCCTTGACGGTGATCGGCACTCCCAGGTCCGCCGCATCCTGTGCCAGCTCTTCGGGCGCGGCGGCGCGAGGGTGGGCCGCGCGTGTGAGAATCAACTGGCTCGCACCGGGGACAGCGGTCAGGGCGGTCAGCACTCTGCGCCGATCCTTGTCCCGCATCATCCCGACCACCAGGATGAGCCGTCCGCTGGCCGGCTCGCCGCGACGGGCCCACACGGTTGTCAGATACTCAGCCAGTGCCTCGGCGGCATGAGGATTGTGCGCCCCATCGAGCCAGATGTCCGGACGTCGGCCCGCCAACTCCAACCGCCCGGGCCAGCGCACCGAGCGCAATCCGTCCCGCAGCGCGCGTCCGGAGACGCGCACCCCGCGCTCGGCGGCCGTCTCCAGGGCGGCCAGCGCGCACGCGGCGTTGTCCAACTGATGGCGCCCGGGAAGAGGGCACGCCAGCCCCGTTTCGCGCCATCGCAGCCCGCGATAGGCAAAACATTCCGGCCCCTCACCAGCCGCGTGGAAGTCCTGACCGAGCACGACGCAGGCGGCCTGTCGCTGCGCTGCCGCGGCGCGGATCACGGACAGGGGCCCCTCGCCCATCCGGCCCACGACAATGGGTGTCCCGCGCTTGATGATCCCGGCCTTCTCGAATGCGATGTCTTCCAGCGTGTTCCCCAAGTACTCCTGGTGGTCAAGCCCGATCGTGGTGATGAGCGAGACCACCGGGGCGATCACGTTGGTAGCATCGAAGCGCCCCCCCAGACCGACTTCCACCACCGCATGCTCGACCCGCATTTCGGCGAAGTAGGCGAACGCCACGACAGTCGTCGCCTCGAAGAACGTCGGCGGTTCCGCCAGATGGGCCTCGGCGGCCACTCGCACCCGCTCGGTCAGCTCTCCGAGCCACTCGGAAGGGATGGCGTGACCATTGATCTGAACGCGCTCCGAGAAATCCACGAGATGGGGGGAGGTGTAGAGGCCGACACGATAGCCCTGGCTCGCCAGCATGGCGGCCAGCATGGCGGCCGTGGATCCCTTGCCGTTCGTCCCGCCTACATGAATCGCGGGAAACGCGCGCTGCGGGTCGCCCAGCGCGCGCAACAACGCCAGGGTCCGGTCGAGACCCAGCTTGATCCCGTGACGCTGGAGGCCGTACAGGAAGGCGATGCTGCGCTCGATGCCTCCATCCATACGGCCTCCGCGAGGGACTAAAAATACTCCACGAGGCTGGAGACAGTCTCCTTGAGGCGCTTGCGGGGCACGATCAGATCGATCATGCCGTGTTCCAACAGGAACTCAGCGCGCTGAAACTCCGGCGGGAGCTGTTGCTTGATGGTCTGCTGGATGACGCGTGGGCCGGCGAACCCGATGAGGGCCTTGGGCTCGGCCAGGATAACATCCGCCAGCATCGCGAAACTGGCCGTCACGCCCCCAAAGGTCGGATCGGCCAAGATGGAGACATACGGGACGCGCGCCTCGGCGAGGCGGCCGATGGCGGCTGCGGTCTTGGCCATCTGCATCAGCGAGAGAATGCCCTCCTGCATCCGCGCCCCGCCCGATGTCGTCACCAGCACCAGGGGGATGCGTTCGCGCAAGGCGCCGTCGGCGGCGTGGACCACCTTCTCGCCAACCACCGAGCCCATGCTGCCGCCCATGAACCCGAAGTGGAACACGCCCAGGACCACCCGGGCGCCGTTGATCCGTCCCTCCCCAATCACGATGGCGTCCTTCTTGCCGGTACTCTGTTGGGCCGCCTGCAACCGCTCGCTGTAGCGCTGGGTGTCCTTGAAATGCAGCGGATCCTTCGGCTCCAGCCCGGCGGACCACTCGCGGAAGGTGCCCAGGTCCAACAGCAGGTCGATCCGTTCCTCAACGGAGATGGGAAAATGGTACTCGCACTTCGGGCAAACCCTGGCGCTCCGCTCCACTTCCTTGCGATACACGATTGCGCGGCAGTGGTTGCACTTGAGCCAGAGGCCCTCAGGCACCTTGACCTTCTTACGGTCCTGGTCCTCGGGAGCAAAGCGCTCTTTCTTGAACCACGCCATGGCAGGGTCGGCCGGACGCCCGCTCAGATGCGGACGACCTGGTCCTCTTCGAGCACGTGCAGGTTGGGCAGATTGAGCCGCTTCAGTTCGGCCGCGATGACATGCCGGTACGACGGCTTGAGGTGGTAGATGTACACCGGCAGATCCGGCCGCCCCAGCTTGGCGAACTCGCGAGCGAACATCTCCGGGGTCAGATGGCCGCTGACCTTGGCCAGGTCGCGTAAGTCGTTGGGGAAGGAGGTCTCGATGAACGCAGCCTTGAGCCGCGGCTCCCTGGCCGCCACTTCCCAAATGCGTCGCGTTTCCGAAGTATCCCCGCTGTAGAGGAGGGCGGAATCCCCTTGGCGGACGATGAACCCAACGGTCGGCACGATGTGGTTGACCCGAACGGCCGTCACTTCCAAATTGTCAAAGGTGAACGCCTTCTCTTCATCGAACGCGTGGTATGCCAGCGGCGCTGAGTTCACCGTGGGCAGGCGTGTGAAGTCCGGAAACACGACGTCATTGAAGATGTGCCGGCGCAAGTCGTCGAGCACTTCGGAGAGCGCGCGGATCTTCACCGGTCCGTTCTGGACCCGCCCGACGAGGTTGTCGGCCAGCAGCGGCAGGCCTTTGATGTGGTCGAAGTGCGCGTGCGAGAGGAGGACGTGGCGGATCTTGCCCTGCTCGATCTCTTGGAGCCCGGCGCTGACGGAGCCGGCGTCCACCATGCAGATTTCGTTGACAAGAAACCCGCAGGTCCGGCATTCGTGGGTGCCGCCCTTGCCGTCCACGACGGTCAACTCGGAACCGTGGCACCCGAGGACTCTGATGATCACTTGCGAATTTCCTTCATCTTCTGTCGCATCGCCTTCGATCGCTTATCGTAGAACTGCTCCAGGACGCCTTCAATGCGGGGATACTGCTTTATGACTTCGAACAGGTCGGAAGATTTCAGTTGCAGCACTTCCGTATCGGCGGTCGCGAAGACGGACGCGCTGCGGGGCCCTCCCACCAGGAGAGACATTTCGCCGAAAAACTCGCCTTCGCCGAGCTCGTCCAGGACCACTTCCCGCCCATCAATCTCCTTGACCACCCTCCCACTGCCCCGGCTGATCAAGTACATCGCATTGCCCTCATCACCCTCGGCAATCATGCGCTCGCCAGACATGAACTGCAGCGGCTCGAGCTTGTCCACGATAGCCCCGAACTCCTCCTTGGTAAAGGCGGCAAATAGCGGGTTGATGTCCTTCTTTTCTTCCAGTTGCTCGGTTCCCATCATCTCGATCTCAAGCTCCAAGGCCGGCTCCGGCTCAAGCTCAAGAGGAGGCACGACCTCGACCGGCGGCGGAAGGGGCGCCGCTTCCGGCTCAAGCTCAGCAGGAGGCACGACCTCGCCCGGCGGCGGAAAGGGCGCCGCTTCCGGCTCAAGCTCAGCAGGAGGCGCGACCTCGACCGGCGGCGGAAGGGGCGCCGCTTCCGGCTCGAGCTCAGCAGGAGGCACGACCTCGCCCGGCGGCGGAAGGGGCGCCGCTTCCGCGGGGGGCAGCGGCGGGGGCGGTGCGGCCTCCGTTGGGGGAGGCGGGGCTGGAGCCTCGGGAGCGAAGGGAGGCAGTGGCATAAGCTCGCCAGTGACCGCAGGGCTGGAATTGATGGCCCGCATCAGCTCCCGCGCCTGTTTCTCCGCCGGAGCCAATCGCAGGATCATCTTGTAGGTTGCGATACCCTTCACCGAGAAACCGGAATCCACGAAGAGCTTGGCCGCCCGGTAGTAGGCCTTGACCGCATCGGACTTGTTTCCGGCCTTGACGTTAAAGTCACCCATGCGGAGATAGTAATTCGCGTTCGCCGGCTCGAGCTCGACCAGCTCCTGCAGGCACACGACAGCCTTGGCCCACTGACTCTGTTCGACGAATTTGGCGAGATCGGTGCTGAGATGTTCTTTCTTGCTGGCCACGGGAGCTTACCGATGCCTCGCAGTGATCATCCGCACTGTCTCTGCACCTTACTTCAGTACAAACTGAAAATGAACGCCGGCGATGATGATGGTGTCACCGTCATGCAATTGCTTCTGTCCCTGGACTGCCTCTTCATTCACTGTGATCTTCTTGGCCCCGTCCGGCAGGCTGATGAAATACGCCGAGCCTCGACGGCTGATGAGCGCCGCATCCTTCGGAGCGAACCAACCAGTGAGCTTGACCGTCGCGGTGTCTTCCGCGCCGATCACGGTCAGCCGGCCCGTCAGCTCGTACTCCTTCCGGTCCGTCTCACCCGAGACCACGGTCAGCCGCCCGACCTTCTCCGTCGTTTTCCCTCCCACCGCGTCGGTCTTCATGGTTCCGTGAACGGCTTTCAACAGTTCTTTCTGCTTGGCCGTCTCCAGCATCACCGTCTTGTCCGACTCGTCCTCATTGGGAGGCGGCGGAGGTGCGGCGATTTCATCCTGGTAAATCAGCACATGCTTGCCGACAACAATACAATCACTGTTTTTCAGCTTTTCTTTCTGGACCTTCGCGTCGTTGACGAAGGTGCCGTTGGTGCTCTCCAGGTCTTCGATAAAGAAGGCGCCTTCTTCGCTGAAGAGCAGAGCGTGGTGGCCGGACACCGCCGGGTTGTCGATCACAAGATCGTTGTCCGGCTTGCGACCGATCGTGAACCGGGGCTTGTCGAGCGGGACCTCCTTGAGAACCCGCTCGTTGAACTTCAGAAAGATCTTCGGCATGCCCCCTCGCTCGCGCGTTAGCTCACCAGCCAATTCCAGACACGTTGCATGGGCGTCTCGCTAGCGCCGTGCTGGATGGTGACGAGAATCACGGTGGTGTTGTCCAGGCCGCCAGCCGCGTTGGCCAGCTCGACCAGGCGTTCTGCCGCAGCTTGGGGATTCTTCCCCTGCCGGACCGTTACGAGGATCTCGGCCGGCTTCACATCACGCGTCAAGCCATCGGAGCACAGGAGCAGTTGGTCCCCCTGCATCAACGGGACTTCATCGAGATCGACGTCAACGGCGTCGTCCATACCCAGGGCACGGGTGATGATGTTCTTCTGAGGCGACCGCTCAGCCTCCTCTTCCGTCAGCATCCCCCTCCGGACCTGTTCGGCAACCAGCGAGTGATCGGTCGTCAACGGCTCGATCGTGTCCCCGCGGATCAGGTACATGCGACTGTCGCCAACATGGGCGACTGACAGCATTTGCCCGTTGAGCATGGCTGAGACAACGGTCGTTCCCATACCCTCCTGATCCGGTTGACTCTTTGCCGCGTCGCGGATGGCTTGATTCGCCAGCCGGATCGCGCTGGCCAACCGATTGGTCAAGGGGGAGAACTGCCGGTCGTACGCCCCGACCATGGGCACGTTCGCATTCCGCTGCGCTTCGCGGATATGCTTTTGGATGACCTCGACCGCCAGGCGGCTAGCGATTTCACCCGCATTCCGTCCACCCAACCCATCGCACACAGCGAAGAGCCCAACCTCGGGATCGACGCACAAGTCGTCCTCGTTGTGGGGGCGCTTCAGACCGACATCGGTCTTGGCCCCGACAGCGATGTTCATGTAACCTTCTCCCTGCCCACCCTCAACAGCGCAAGAATACCCCCCAGAATCGTTTCACCCCCCGCATGCCCTGAACACACACCTGGGGGATGCGCTGCGCGCGAAGTCATTGAGCGCTTGGGGATAAAGTCCGCTTAGCGTAGACAAAATAAGAGGTATAAGTCAATGTGAAGCCTGACCGAAACTGGCGTCCCAAGCCCGTCACAGCACAACGGACTCATACAGGATAATCCCCCCCAGGCTCACGCTGGCCAGGCCTGCGAGCGCTCGCAGCGCCAGATGGGTGCGGACGAGATGCGCCGGAGTGAAGACGAACGGCAGGCTCATCATGATCCCCAGCAGGACCATTGCGGCGATTGAACCGGCGCCGAACGCCAGGATATAGAGCACGCCATCTAGGACGGAACGGGCGGTGGAGAGGACCAGCAGGAGCAGCGCTGCGCTTCCGGCCAGGCCATGGACCATGCCGACAGCGAGAGATCTGTACTCCAACCGATACCGGTGCAGATGGGCGTGGTGCGGACCATCCCGGTGAGAATGGACGTGCAGGTGTGCGGCTCCTTCCGGGTGCGCGTGGGCGTGCATATGCACCCGCTCGCGCCAGAGCGTCAGCCCGACCGACAGGCCGAGCCCGGCCAGCATGAGCCCCACCGCGGCTTCGAAGAGCCGGGCCCACTCGCCCGATATCGTGAGCTTGAATCTCAGGACCGTCAAGCCGGCGAGCAGCAACACCAGCGTGTGGCCGATCCCCCAACAGAACCCGATCGCGCTGGAGCGCCACAGGCTTCGCTGCTCGGTCGCGATCGTCGAGATGGCGACGACGTGGTCGGCGTCGAGCGCATGCTTCGCGCCCAGCAGGAAGCCCAGACCCAGCACGGTCAAGAAGGGAAGTTCAGATATCATCCCCCTCTGGTGTGCATCTCGAGACGGGGGTCCTGGCGGAGGCGTTCGATTTCGACCAGCCTCGCTCTGATTCCGACCCGCTCGAGCTCCTTGCGCTGTTCGGCGCCGCGATCCCGACGGTCCTGCCACCCTGCGAGGAGCAGGGCCTTGATCTCGTCCCGGGAGACGCCGGCGCGCAAGGGTTGCCTCAGATCAGTCCCTTCCGTCGCGTAGAGGCACAGAAACCACATGCCGTCGGCCGTGAGCCGGCTCCGGTCGCAGGTGGCGCAGAAGGGCACCGTCGTGGACGCGATGATACCAAACGTCGTGCCATCCGGCAGGGCGAACCGCTGCGCCGGCGCGGAGCTCTTTTCCAGGACCGGCTCAATCAGCCCGTAGTGCTGGCCGAGCAACTCCAGAATGGCTGCCCTGGAGAGGACCTTGTCCATCGACCAGTCCGTCGCGCCCCCGACATCCATGTACTCGATGAAGCGCACTTCGCCGCCGAAGCGCTTGCCGTACTCGATCAGGTCGACAAGCTCGTCGTCGTTATAGCCGCGAATGGCCACGGTGTCGAACTTCAGACCCTTGAACCCGACCCGCACCGCCGCCTCGATCCCTTCCAGCACCTGCGGGAAGGCGTCCCGCCGTGTCAAGGCCTTGAACCGCTCAGGCTTGAGCGTATCCAGGCTCACCGTCAACCGGTGCAGGCCAGCGTCGTAGAACGCCTGCGCCTGCTCCGCCAGCAAGACGCCGTTGGTCGTCAGGGCGAGGTCCTTGATCCGCGGATTGCGCCGCAACATGCGCATCAGTACCGGGAGATCCTTGCGCAGCAGGGGCTCGCCTCCGGTCAGGCGGACCTTGTCGACGCCGAGCTCCGTGAAGATGCCGGCCAGCGCGTTGATCTCCTCGAACGAGAGGATGGTTTCCCGCGGCAGCCAGGTGTACTCCTCCTCCGGCATGCAGTACTTACAGCGCAGGTTGCACCGGTCCGTGACCGAAATGCGCAGGCTGCGGAGCGGCCGGCCGAAGGTGTCGGCGACGGTCGGCGTCTCGCTGGTGAGCGGGAGCATGCTCATGGATGTTCCTCGACCCAGACCTCGCCTTGCGGTGTGCTCTCGAGCTTCCAGATCGGGGTGATCTGCTTGAGCTCGTCGATGCTCCACTTGCAGGCCCGGAACGCCTCGGCCCGGTGCTCGGCGGCAGCGATGACCAGCACGATGTTCTCGCCGACCTGGATGTCCCCGTACCGGTGGATGATCAGGACTTCGATCACGTCGAAGTCCTTCAGGGCCCGCTCCCGGATCTCGCGGAGTTTCTTCTGGGCCATCCCTTCGTAATACTCGAACTTGATGCCGGAAACGTCGTGGCCCTTGGACCGGTCCCGAGCGGTGCCCAGGAAGATCGCAATCCCGCCGATGCGGTTCGAGCGGGCCCGCACCCGCGCCAGCTCGGCGTCGATCGAGAAGTCCTCCCGCTGAACCCGCACCAGCAGATCCTCGGGACCGGCGGACGCCCCGCCGGCGAACGGGGGCAGCAACGCCACCTCATCGCCCTCGCTGATGACCGTGTCTGGATGGGCGATCTCGTGGTTGACAGAGACCAGGACCTTTTTCTTGTGAATCAGCTCGGCCATCTCGGGGTAGTCTTTTTCCAGAAGGCCGACCAGATCGCCCACCGTGCGGCCGCCGTTGAGCGAGACGCGCAGTTCGGCTTGATTCTTCGCCAGCGTTTTCAGCATGCCGAACAGCTTGAGGGTGATCATGCTATCCTCACGCTTTCCGGGTATACGTCCCGGACTTACCGCCAGCCTTCTCCAGCAGGCCAATGTCGGTGAGCACCATTCCCCGGTCCACGGCCTTGCACATGTCGTAGATCGTGAGCGCCGCCACGGACACTGCCGTGAGGGCCTCCATCTCGACCCCGGTCTGGCCGGTGGTCTTCACGGTCGCCGTTGCTGTGATGCTGCAGTAGCCGTTGCGGTCGGGCTGCGGGTCTTCCTTGAAATCGATGTCCACGCTGGTGAGCAGAAGCGGGTGGCACATGGGGATCAGGTCCGGCGTGCGCTTCGCTCCCATGATCCCGGCCGTTTGGGCGACGGCGAGGACGTCTCCCTTGGCGATCTTCCCGCGGCGGATCTTCTCCAGGGTTTCCGGCTGCATGAGGATCCGCGCTTGGGCCGTCGCCGTCCGGTCGGTGGCTGCCTTCTCGGAGACATCGACCATCCGCGCCCGACCGGATTCGTTGAAATGGGTCAGCTCGCTCATGGGTCCCGGTCCTCTAGAACCAAAAAAGCCCGATCATTCAGTGAATTGTAGAAGCCGGCTGGAATCCAAGTCAAGGGGAATCCCAGGGCGCCCTCGCCTTGACATTGCCCGTAGAGTCTCGGTAGCGTGTCCTCGCGAACCCCATGCAGGAGCCTCACCGTGAGCGACCGGCTGGTCATTGAACGCCTGGAGTTTCAAGGCCATTGCGGCGTCTCGGAGCGCGAGCGCGAAACCCCCCAACCGATGGCAGTCGATCTCGAGCTGTTCTTCGACATGCGTTTGGCGGCCGCCACGGACGACGTGGCGCACACGGTGGACTATACACAGGTCGCCGACCGGCTCCTCGCCATTGTCCAGACCGAACGGTTCCACTTGCTGGAAGCCTTGGCCGAACGGCTCGCCCAGGCCATCCTCGCGCAGTTCCCCGTGTCGGCCGTGGAACTCTGGGTCCGCAAGCTCAAACCGCCGGTGCACGGCGTCCGCGAATCCACCGGCGCCAGGATCACACGACAAGCAGCCAGCGGCCCGCACAGTGATCGTCCCGCCGACTGGCTCACCCAACACCGACATCTCCTGACTCCGGGGCACGCGCTCGACTTAGCCTGCGGACACGGCCGCCACACGCTCTATCTTTCCCAGGAAGGATTCCTCGTCGAGGCCTGGGACCGGGACGCAGCGGCGCTCGAGGCGGTGCGGACCACGGCCAACACGCTCGGGCTCTCCACCGTCACGACACGCTTGGTGGACCTCGAACAGGAGCCGACGATTCCCCCCGCCTCCTTCGAGTTGATCGCCGTGTTCTACTACCTGCAGCGGGACCTGTTCCCACAGATCATGCGCGCTCTCAAGCCCGGTGGTCTGCTCGTGTATGAAACCTTTCTCATCGACAATCACGAACGGTTCAACCATCCCCGGCGGCGCGAGTTCTGCCTGGGCCACAACGAACTGCTCTCTCTATGCCGAGAACTCCGCGTGCTTGCCTATCGCGAAGGGGCCCTGGACCCGCGCACGGGACCGTTCACCGCCGCGCTGCTGGCCCAGCGCCAATCCTAGCGGAGGCGAGGGTGTCGATTGAAGCGGGTGGCGCCGCATGGGCCCCGGGTGGAGCGGAAGAGCCTACAGCCGAGTCTGCGGGGCCGCGACGGCGAAAGGATCTGAGCACGTCCGGGTGATGCGGCGACAGGACCCGCTTTTTAGACCCAGTCGGAATCGTCGCGGGAGCGGGATGGAGCGGCAGGCAAGGCGCTGAGCCGTTCGACGATGGCGCGGATCTCGTGCTCCAGCGCCCGCTCCGCGTCGGCGCCGGCGATGGAAGCCGCGCCGGCGGCCAGCTCGATGCGGTAGTGATTCTGCCGATCCGAGAACCATTCCAGGTAGGGATGCGGCGGCAGGTGCGGGTGCGGGTCGAAGGACATCAGGCTGACGTCGCCGGTCTGCGGATTCTCCATGTCCCCGAGGACGTGACCAGCCACGTCGTCATCCATGAAGGCAGGATTGCGGAAGGTGATCAGCCGACCCTTGATTTCGCCCGTAAAGTCGCCGCGAAGGAGGAATTCCACTGGGCCGACCGCCGCGAAGGTGATCCGGCCGGCGACCCGACCCGGCGTGCGGTTGTCCAGGAAGCCTTCCTTGACCCACCGCCCGTTGCTGAACTTCTTCATGTACCGTTCGATGCGCTCCGGCTCGTCGATCCGGTCCTGCTGCATCACCCCGTTAGGGAGCTTGAATTTCCTCAACAACACCGGCATGAGCGAAAACCTCCTTTTTTCGCACCCTACCCAACGGAACCCGCCGGTGTCAAGGTGAAGGATCGATTGCCGACCGAATCCAACTTGTGATAGCGTACAGTCAGGACCACCCAAGGGAAACGCACCATGCCGCTGTACGAGTACCACTGCGAAGGATGCGGGCGGGATTTCGAGGAGCAGCAATCGCTGAATTTCAATCCGGCCGAGACGGAGTGCCTCTATTGCAACCAGAAGAAGGCGGTCCGGAAGATCTCGGCGGTGTCCATGTCCATCAAAGGCCCGACCAGGAAGCCCAGAACCTCGGACATCAAGGCCGAGCAAGGGATGAAGAAGGCCCATGACGTCCTGAACAAGCTGCCGCCAGGCTGGGGCAAACGGGGCGACACCACACCGAATATTGACTGATCGGTCAGAGGCAACGGTCATGTTGACCACCCGTGGACCGTCTGGTACCATGGCGCCCTAGCCTCACATCCTGAGACAACCTAGTGGGGGTATCACCCATGAAAACGAAGACTTTACTCGTCATTTTTGGTTTGGGTGCAGTCCTGTTCTTCGGATTCGATTCGACAGCCTCCGCCGATGTCAACATCCCAGGGATGGGCTCCGGCGCGTACGATGTGCCGTCCGTCGGCGGGCCCGGCGACTCCGTCGACAAAGCCCCGGTCTGTGACATGAGAGCGCGGCCCAAGATCACAAAGGTCGAGCCAGACCCCATGAAGCCAGGGGACAAGATCACGATCAAGGGGGAAAATTTCGGCACGAAGGAATGCTTCGTCGGCGTCTCCTTCGGGTCCATGGCCGATGGCACCAAGATCTCGTTCAAGTACGTGAACGAGACGACCGTTGAGGCGACGGTGCCGGCGACCAAGCCCGGTCTGACACGGGTCAACGTGGTCACCAACGCCGGCAGCTCGCAGGCTATCGTGCTGATCCAGTCCAAATAACCTGACGGGGCCCGGCAACTCCAACATATTCCCCTCTTCCCGCTGAAGCTAGCGCACCATTCCCGCGAGCCCCTCGACTTGCTCGCGCGCCCTGTGTTACCCTGTCGCACTTTCTGAGGGAGAATGTTTAAGAGAATCCTCATCGCCAACCGCGGCGAGATCGCCATGCGCGTCATCCGCGCCTGCCGGGAGCTCGGGATCCGGACCGTCGTAATCTACGCGGAGTGCGACGCCACCGCCATCTACGTCAAGAAGGCCGACGAGGCGCACCTCATCGGCCCCGACCCGGTGCAGGGTTTTCTCGACATGCAGGCCATCGTGGACCTGGCCAAACGCTCCGGCGTGGACGGGATCCATCCGGGGTACGGGTTCCTGTCCGAAAACGCCGAATTCGCGAAACTCTGCGCGGCATCCGGCATCACTTTCATCGGGCCATCCCCGAAAGCCATTCGCCTGATGGGCAACAAGGTGCAGGCCCGCGAGATCGCCCGGAAGGCCGGGGTGCCGATCGTGCCGGGGACTGAGAAGAGTGTCACCAATCCGACGCAGGCGCTGAGCTTCGCCGCGCGGACGGGCTATCCCCTGATGGTCAAGGCCTCCATGGGAGGCGGCGGGCGCGGGCTGCACGTGGTCCGCAACGACCAGGAGCTGCTCACCAAAATGGAGGTGTCCCGCCGCGAGGCCCTCTCGTCGTTCGGGAACGGCGAGATATTCCTGGAAAAGTACATCGAGCGGCCGCACCACATCGAGTTCCAGATCCTCGCCGACAAGCATGGGAACATCATCCACCTGGGCGAGCGGGACTGCTCGATCCAGCGCCGGCACCAGAAGCTCATCGAGATCGCGCCCTCGCTGGTCCTCGATAAAGAACTGCGGGCGCGCATGGGCGAGGCCGCCATCGCCGTGGCCAAGGCGGTGAACTACGACAACGCCGGCACGGTGGAGTTCCTCCTGGACCCGAACCGCAACTTCTACTTCATCGAGATGAACACCCGCATTCAGGTGGAGCATACGGTCACCGAGCAGATCACCGCGATCGACCTGGTGCGCTCGCAGATCGAGATCGCCGCTGGCCTCCCCCTGGAATTCTCCCAGGAGGACGTGACGCTGCAGGGGTACGCCATCCAATGCCGGATCAACGCCGAGGATCCGCGGAACAACTTCCGGCCGTGCACCGGCACCGTGACCGCCTATTTCTCGCCGGGCGGCATCGGCGTGCGCATCGACGGCATGGCGTACAAGGACTACACGATCCCCCCCTACTACGACGCCCTTCTGGCCAAGCTGGTCGTGCGGGGACGGACCTGGGAGGAGACGGTGAGCCGGGCCCACCGCTCGCTGGAGGAGTTCGTGCTGCGGGGCGTGAAGACCACGATCCCCTTCATGAAGCGGATCATGGAAGACCCGGACTTCCAGGCGGGCCGGTTCGACACCAGCTTTCTAAAATTGCACCCTGAGCTGTTCGATTTTGAGGAATATACCGACCCCGAGGATTTGGTGGTCGCTCTCTCGACGGCCATTGTGGCCTACGAAGGACTGTAGCGCATGAAGAAGTCTCCGAAAAGTTCAGCCCGAGCGAGCCGCTCGCGAGCGACGGCCCGGCCGCGAAGCCCTGTCGTCAAGACGTCCAAGACGATGCGGCCCGAGCCGCTCGAACTCGAGGCCGCGCCCGCCAAGCAGGTGCTTCTGACGGACGTGGCGCTGCGCGACGGACACCAGTCCCTGCTGGCTACGCGCATGCGGACCGAGGACATGCTGGAGGTCGCCGACCGCCTCGACAAGGTCGGCTTCTGGTCGCTGGAGGTCTGGGGCGGAGCCACCTTCGACACCTGCCTGCGATTCCTCAAGGAGGACCCCTGGGAACGCCTGCGCGCGATCAAACGCGTCATGCCCCATACGAGGCTCCAGATGCTGCTGCGGGGGCAGAATCTGGTCGGCTATCGCCACTATCCTGACGATGTCGTGAACGCCTTCGTCGAGCGGGCCGCCGCCAACGGCGTGGACGTCTTTCGCGTCTTCGACGCCCTGAACGACATCCGCAATATGGAAGCCTCCATCGCCGCTGTCCGCCGCGTGAACAAGCACGTGGAAGCCGCGATCTGCTACACCACCAGTCCGGTGCACAGCATCAACCGGTTCATCGATCTGGCCAAACGCCTGGAGGATCTCGGCACCGACACCCTCTGCATCAAGGACATGGCCGGGCTGCTCGCGCCGATGGAGGCGTACAAGCTCATCCGCGGCCTCAAAGCGGCGGTCCGCGCCCCGATCCATTTGCACAGCCACTACACCTCGGGCATGGCCTCGACCAGCGCCCTGATGGCGATTTTCGGCGGTCTCGACATGCTCGACACCGCGCTCTCCCCGCTCTCCGGCGGCACCTCGCACCCGCCGACCGAGACCTTCGTCGCCCTGCTCCGTGGGACGCCCTACGACACGCGCCTCGATCTGCAGACGCTGCCGCCCATCGCCGAGGTCCTGCGCATGGCCCGGAAGAAGTACTACCAGTTCGAGAGCGACTTTGCTGGCGTGGACTCCGAAATCCTGATCTCCCAGATCCCCGGTGGGATGCTGTCAAACCTGGCCGCGCAGCTCACCGAGCAGAACGCGTTGGACAAGATGAAGGCCGTGCTTGAAGAAGTCCCCCGCGTGCGTCAGGACTTCGGCTACCCGCCGCTGGTGACGCCGACGAGCCAGATCGTGGGCACGCAAGCGACCCTGAACGTGCTGACCGGCGAACGCTACAAGGTGGTCACCACCGAAACGAAGAATTACTTGAAAGGCCTCTACGGCCGGCCGCCAGGGCCCGTCGATAAGACTGTCCGCAAGAAGGCGCTCGGCGACGAGCCCGTCATCGCGGTGCGCCCCGCCGACCTGCTCGAGCCCGAACTGCCGAAGGCCGAGCGGGAAGTCGCGGACAAGACCCAGCACCCCGAAGACGTGCTGTCCTACGCCCTGTTCCCGGCCGTTGCCAACGACTTCTTCGACGAGCGCGCGAGCGGGCAGCTCAAGCCCGAGCCGCTCGCCCCGCTGCCGCCCAAGGGCCCGGCCGTGGCGCACGAACTGAAATTGGCCCCGCTGGAGTTCAAGGTCACCGTCCACGGCGAGAGCTATCACATCAAGGTGTCGGGCTCGGGCCGCAAGGCCGACGGCAAGAAGCCGTACTACATCAAGGTCAACGACCGGCTGGAGGAGGTCTATCTGGAACCGCTGGTTGAGGTGCTCACCGGCACGCCGGAAGCTCAGGAGATCGGAGGCCAGAAAAAGCCCGAACGCCCCCGCCCGATCGGTCCCGGCGACGTAACCACCTCCATGCCGGGCAAGGTGATCAAGGTGCTGGCCAAGCAGGGCCAGTCCGTGAAGCAGGGGGATCTGCTG
>VBOK01000104.1 GCA_005877565.1 Nitrospirota bacterium | reverse complement strand
TGTCGTCTCACGCACCACATGTGGGGCATCATCATAGGCAGCCTGCACAATCACCGCTCGATCGCCGTACAGGCGGAGCGCCTGCCGCACCGTCGCCACCGCCGTTGCGTCACGATCCAACCCGACAATCCGCCCATCCGCCCCGCTCGCTTCAAGGATGGCCAAACTGTGCCCTCCTGCCCCGATCGTTCCGTCGAGATAGATCCCTCCAGCCCTTGGTTGCAGCCAAGCCAACACTTCTTGCAGCATCACAGGGCGGTGCATGACTGCAATCCCACCACGTTCCGTCATCACCGGCCGACGATAAGAATGTGCTCATCCTAACGTTTTATCATTAGGATAGAACCACTCATTCCCACTTTCACCCACTATTCGGCGAAAGTATACGCATGATTACAGGGTTGTCAAGAAAAATTTATGACATTTTGATTGGATAGGAAAGATGTCCAGGGAAGTCATCCCTGTGGATAAATACCTTCTGCGTAGGCCGACTGACTGGGAGCCATGCAGGTGAGCCTGAATGTCGTAAGCCCAGATTTTGTACTTAGGGGTAGATCTTATACAACATGCGGGGGAAGGGGATGGTCTCGCGGACATGCTCCAGCCCGCAGATCCAAGCCACTGCTCGTTCGATACCCATCCCAAAACCGGCATGTGGGACCGATCCGAACGTACGAAGATCCAAGTACCACCGGAAGGCGTCTTCGGGTAACCGGTGAGCTTTCAGGCGCGTGAGCAGCTTGTCACGCTCGTGGATGCGCTGACCGCCGCCGATGATCTCGCCGTACCCTTCCGGGGCCAGAACATCCATGCACAGAGCCAGATCCGGGTTCTCAGGATCATTTTGCATGTAAAACGCCTTCAGGGCCGTCGGATAGCGGTGGATGATCGCCGGACGGTCAAACTCATTGGAGAGGATCGTCTCCTCGTCGCCGCCGAAGTCGTCACCCGGTTGGATCGGGTTGCCTTTCTTCTGCAGCCGTTCCACCGCTTCGGCGTACGTGATCCGGGGAAACGGAGGGACGATGGCCTCCAGTTTTTTCATATCTCGGTCCAGGACCTTCAACTCTTCCCGCCGACGCTTCAGCACATGGGCAACGATAGACGTCAGGAACTCCTCGGCCAGCGTCATGACATCGGCGAGCTCTGCAAAGGCGACCTCTGGCTCCACCATCCAGAATTCCATGAGATGGCGCCTAGTCTTGGACTTCTCGGCCCGGAAGGTCGGCCCGAAACAATACACCTTGCCGAACGCCGCGGCAGTCGCTTCGTTGTAGAGCTGGCCGCTTTGGGTCAGATAGGCCTTTTCACCGAAATAATCGGTCTCGAACAGCGTGGTCGTCCCCTCGCAGGCGTTTGGGGTGAAGATGGGTGTGTCGACCAGGAGGAACCCGCGGTCATCGAAAAAAGTGCGGCAGGCCCGGATGATCTCGTGACGGATGCGCAAGATCGCCTGTTGGCGGGGGGATCGGATCCAGAGATGCCGATGTTCCATCAGAAAGCCGGTCCCGTGCTCTTTGGACTGGATCGGGAACTCTTCCTGAACGAGATGGAACACCTCCAGCTGGTTGACATGCAGCTCGTGCCCGCCTGGTGCCCGCGCATCGGCTTGGACGGTTCCGGTCAGCACAAGGGACCCCGTTTGTGGCGAAGCCATCCTCGAACCGTCGCCTCCTGTCCCGCATACCGCGCGATATCTTTGACATCCGAGATCGGCATGGGGCGAGTCTATATCAGGGACACGGTCGGCGCAAGACGGAGGCCGCCGGGTTGCGCCACCGATGCCGACTCCGTACAATAGTCGGCTTGTGAACAGTCCGCGCCACATGTTCCTGCGTCTTTCGGCCTGTTTCCTCCTGCTGGCAGGAGCCGGTTGCACGCGGAGCGATTCCCACCAGGCCCCCGACCTTTTTTATCTCTACAAAACCATCGAGGTCGGCAAAAATCCAACGAGCGTCGTCACCGGTGACCTGAACGGAGACCGCATCGCCGATCTGGTCACGACCAACATCGGCAGTGACTCACTCAGCGTGCTGATCGGAATCGGCGATGGCAACTTTCGCGACCCGGTGACTATCCGGATGCCGGAACAGCCGCGGGCGGTAGTGCTTCATGACTTCAACGAGGACGGGAAGCTCGACATGGCCGTGGCGACTGCCGGCAACAATCGGGTGACAATCCTCCTGGGCGACGGGACCGGTCAGTTCACTCGAGGAGACAGCTATCCAGCGGTCAGGTCACCGGTCAGCTTAGCCGTCGGAGACTTCAACCGGGACAGCAAGGCGGACCTTGCCGTGGCACTCCGCAACGACAAGCTCCTGGTCCTTCTCGGGCGTGGGGACGGCAGTTTCCTGCAAAAGGCCGTCTACGAATACGGCGACACCCCGACCCTACAAGACCGGTCACAGCCCGCTCAATGTGTCCGTCTTGGACCTCAACGGCGATCGCCATCTGGACCTGCTCGTCGTCAACGGCGAACGGGACGACATCAGCGTGTTCTTCGGCAAGGGAGATGGCACATTCACGCAAGGGGTCCCCTTCGGTGCGAACGCCGGTCCAATCGCGACGGTGACCCAGGATTTCGACGGGGACGGCAAGACGGACATCGCCGTTGCAAACAACCTGTCGAGCGACCTCTCTGTCCTTCTCGGGAAGGGGGACGGCACCTTCTGGCAGCCTCCCCGAAGCTACCGCACCGGCGCCGCGCCCTTCGCGGTCACGGCCGTCTCGTTCGCACCCCAGGATCCCAGACCAGGCCTGGTGACCGCGAACAATCTTGCCAACACGATCTCGATCTTTCTGGCCAAGGACCCGCGTTCCAACCTCGTGCCTCAGAACTGAGGCGAATTCCGTAAGCTTGACATTTCAGAGGGCCACGGCTAGATTGGCTCGGGAAGACCATGGAGCCGGGCCCGTGAAGACGTTTCTCTGGTGGTTTATGATAGGAGCGGTCATGACGCTTGCGGTGTTGATGGTGCAGGGAGGCGTGCAGGATCTGATCAACGGGGACAAGAGCCCCACCAATTTCGTGCTCACCATCACCGGCGGCGGCTTGCTCGCCGGATGCATCGCCATCATCATGAACCGGATCAAATGAATGCGCATGTGGCGCGTCATTTCGCTTGACTCCCACCCTTAGCCGTGCCAAAGTGTCGGCCCATGATGTGCCTGAAATGCCAGGGGTTTATGATGTTCGAGCGGCAATACACGCTGGACAGTCGCCGCTTGTACGCCCGGTGTCTGAACTGCGGGTTCTGGCTGGACTTGGCTGACCTGCTGCGATTCTTCCACCAGGTGCTGGAGGCCGGACTGAAAGATCTGAAGCTCCGGGTCACGATCCCTTCATGAGGCGCTCCCGCGGTCACCTGGTTGCCGGCTCGGTGGCCGCGGTCGTGCTCTTCCTTCTGTCGGTCGGCCATGCGACCGGCTTGGCATCGGATTCTCCTTCCCGTACTTTTCGCGCCTCGAAGGGAGGCCCCGCTAAGGTGAAGGCTCCGACGGCCTATTCGCGGCCGTCTCCGCGACACTCTTCGTCGCCGGAAGGCGTTCTACTGCGAGACCTCAAGAGCGGCCGCATCCTGTTCGCGCATCACGCCGACCAGCCTATGGCCCCCGCTAGCCTCACCAAGATCATGTCGGCCATCGTGATCCTCGAAGAAGGCAACCTTGAGGACCAGGTAACGGTGAGCCGACGGGCAGCGGCGGCTCACCGGATCAAGCTCCACCTGAAGCCCGGCCAGTTGGTCCCGCTACGAGGCCTCCTGCAAGCCATGCTGATCCGCTCGGCGAACGACGCCTGCCTGGCCGCTGTCGAGCACGTGGCAGGCGATGAGGAGTCCTTCGTCGCGAGGATGAACGCCAAGGCAGCCATCCTCGGACTGTCCCGAACGCACTTCCAGAACGCCTGCGGCTTCGATATGCCCGACCATTATTCGACAGCCGAAGACCTCGCCGCCTTGACTTCCTACGCCATGGGGAATGAAACCTTCGCCGCGATCGTCAGGGAGCCCGCCGCCGTCATCCGCACAGCCGATCAACGGAAAAGGTTCATCGCCCGGACGACCAACCGCCTGCTAGGCACCATGGAGGGCGTGGTCGGGGTGAAAACCGGTTATACGAGGGAAGCAGGACGCTGTCTGATCGCCGTCGTGACGCGCGAGGACAAAGAGTTGCTGCTGGTTTTGCTGAACGCCCGCCAGCGCTGGTGGCGGGCTCAGGAACTGATCGAACTCGGCCTACAGTCTTTCGAAGAAAGTACGGGAGCGACCTCTGAAGAAACTACCGAACCGACCGCCCCGGGATCCGGCCCTGGTGAGCGGATATCGCCGCCGCTAGACACCGGCGTTGAACTCCACGGTGATATCCCGACCGGAAAAGAGAATCACCATGGTTCCTCCCTTGTAATTCAACCGGGTGAAGGTGGTTGAGTCTTCGGTGAACTCCTCCTTGCCCAGTAGTTTTCGGGTCTCTTCGATTCCTTCACCTCGTAAGACGAGGCGGAAAACCCCGGCGGCGAGGTGGGCAAACCGCTGCGTGATAAAGATATAGTCCACTTTCCCATCCATGAGCCGGACCCCGGCCATGGCGTTACTGGGGCTTCGTTTGTCATACAGCATGACGTAGACGTCTTGCACTTCGACCTTCACTCCAGGGATTTTGATCTTGATGAGATTCTCTTTGACCTTCGCTTCCGAATCCCCGATTTTGATCCCGAAGAGTGACACGTCGGCAGTATTGAAATGTCCAATATCCATCACTTCGGACTCTGTGAGCTCGTACTGCTCGGCGTTCGCCGCCGCCGACATCAGGAACACCAACGAACACACCCACGCCACCAATCCCATGCTCCCTCCACGCGCACCCATGCTTCCTCCCGTTATCAGAGTTAGATAAATCCGCTATCCTGAAGCTCTATTGAAAAGCCTTCGAAATACGGCCGAGCCATGGTAACGGACACACCTCGGAGTTGCAAGTGCCCAGATGGTCATCAACCTGGCCCTGACCCGCTTTTCGCTGCGCCTCCTTCATTGGCCTGGATGAGCAGTCCGGCGAGGGCTTCCAACCGGCTGAAGTAGGAGGCTGCTGTCTCCTCCAAATCTGGCAATAACCGCTCCAAATCTGCCCGACAATCCTCCAGGATGGCCTTCCTCGGCGCATCCAGGGCCCCGCCAGCCTGCAAGTAAAAGTTCACGCACCCCCCGATGACCTCGTCCAGGACCCAGAGCTCTCCCATGCGCTCCCGCGGAACATCGGGGAGGGCGGCCTGGCGGTGAGCGTGCCAGAGCGTGAGAATGTCGTCCTTCATGACCAGCGTCCTACAACGAGATGATCCCATACGCCAGGGTCGTCGCAAGGCTGACCAACACGAATCCCCTCATGCGGTACTCCCAGAACGGCCGCTTGAACCACCAGTCCAGCACCGCCTCTCGTCGACCGAGCGGGGCTCCGATCAAGAACAACCCTTTGGCAAGTCCCACGCATCCGACCACGACCCACAGCGCCCGGAAGGTGAGCCCGGCCGTCCCGATCACCAGCGCGAGATTGATCACCATGCCCACCTGGATGAGCACGAACAGCCGGAACTCGTCCGAGACCAGTCGTTCCAGGATCTCCACCATCCACGCCGGCGCGATGATCAGACCGAGCCCCAACGCGAACCAGACCACTCCGACGCAACTGAAGAGAAACGCCCTCACGGATAGAGTCCGCGGGCCAGATGCGCCTGAACGATCTTGTCGATGCCGTTCATGAGCGCGGCCATACGCATGGAGACCTTCTTCGCCTGGGCGAACTCGAGGGTGCATCGGAAGGCAGCCGTGATGATCTCGTGCAGGCGATCCCGGATGTCCTGTTCCTTCCAGAAATACTTCTGCACATCCTGGACCCACTCGAAATAAGAGACGATCACGCCCCCGGCATTCGCCAGGATGTCCGGGATGACAAAGACGCCCTTCTCCTCCAAGATGCGGTCGGCGCCCAGCGTCGTCGGCCCGTTTGCTCCTTCCGCGAGGATCCGACAGCGGAGCGAGCCGGCGTTCTTCTCCGTGATCTGCTCCGAGAGCGCGGCCGGGACCAAGATCGTGCAGTCGAGCTGGAGGAGTTCCTGGTTGGAAATGCGCTCGCCCACCCCACATTCGTGCAGCGGGCGGACGTTGCTCTCGTAGCGAGACCGAAGGGTCGGGAGGTCCAGCCCGCGCGCGTTGTACACGCCCCCCTTCGCATCGCTGACGGCGACGACCCTCGCGCCGATCTCGTGAAGAATCCTCGCCGTATGCATGCCTACGTTTCCGAAGCCCTGGACTGCCACCGTCGCGTTCGCGAGATCCAGTTTCAGGTGCTGCATCGCTTCCAGGATCACGTCAGCGACCCCACGTCCGGTCGCATCCTCGCGGCCCAGACTCCCGCCAATCGCCAGGGGTTTACCCGTGACAACGCCGGGCACGGCGTAGCCAACCTGCTGGCTGTACGTGTCCATCATCCATGCCATCACCTGCGCGTTGGTGCCGACATCTGGGGCCGGGACGTCTTTCTCCGGACCGAGCAGCGGGAGAATCTCAGCCGTATACCGGCGGGTCAGCCGCTGGAGTTCGGCCCGCGAGAGTCGCTCGGGGGCCACGCGGACGCCCCCCTTGGCCCCTCCGTAAGGAAGTCCCACCAGGGCGCACTTCCAGGTCATCCACATGGCCAGCGCCGCCACTTCCCCGAGGTTCACCTCGGGATGAAAGCGGACTCCACCTTTGGAGGGCCCCAGGGCCGTGTCGTGTTGCACGCGATAGCCGACAAACACCTTGACGCTGCCGTCATCCATGCGGACCGGGACAGACACGATCAGCGCCCGTTGGGGAATCTTGAGCCGCTCGCGCAGGTTGTGATCCAAGCGGAGGCGCTCGGCGGCCTCTTCAAACTGCGCCACGGCCAACCGAAACGTCGGGGTGTCCAGTTCCCGATAGAGCTCAGACATGATCCTGCCGCTCAGGCTTGTTGGGGAGTGGACTCATCCGGGGGCACATCGGCCGCCGCTTCTTGTGCAGCCCGCTCCTTTTCCATCGCCACTTGGAGCTTCGCATATTCACGCCGGCCCCGGACTGTCGACTTGATCTGGAAGTTGCCCGTGTGGAAGAACCAGCCGGCGTTGACTTCCACACGATAGGGTTGGCTGTCCTTGGAGAGCACGATATCGCCGGTGAGAAACATGTCATTCAAGGCTTCGCGGACCTGGGCCCAGTCCGCCTCGGCGATCTCGTTGAGGATGGCGACGTTCGCCGAAATCAGCTGCGATTCGTGGGCCTCGATCAGATAATTCAACAGCCGATACCGGATCAGGTCGCGGGGCTCCATCTCACGCTCCTTTGCTGCTGACGCAGTCGACCGCTGCTGGCCTGGCGCCGGTGGACGCAAGCCACTCCGCAACACGTTCTTTTTGCAACGCAAGCCCGAAGACCTCTTGGAAGGCACCGACCACGGCCTGGCCCACCGCTTCGAGCTCGAGCGCCGCGCCTCTTTCGAGCGCGACCGACGTCATGCCCGCTCTGACCAACCCGCAGGGGACGATCGCCGCAAACGGCAACAGATCGTTTGCGACGTTGAGCGCGAACCCGTGTCGCGTCACTCCCTGTGAGATTCGGACCCCCACCGCCGCGATCTTGCGATCTCCCACCCACACCCCGGGCATCCCCGCGCGCCGCCCGGCGGGCACTCCAAGCGCATCCAACGCCCGGATGAGTATCTCCTCCAGACAATTCACGTACGCTTTCGGCCCGGCACAGTAGGTCCGCAGCCAGAGAATGGGGTATCCCACCAGCTGGCCGGGCCCATGGTAGGTCGCGGAGCCGCCCCGGTCCGCGCTCAGCACCGGAATCCCGTTGATCACCCCGCGCACCCACCCCTCACCGACATGCTCCGGGCGGGTGGTGCGTCCCAGCGTGTAGACAGGAAGGTGTTCCGTGAGCAGCAGGGTGTCGTCGATCGCTTCTTGCACGCGCGCCTGGTGCAGAGCCACCTGGAGGCGAGAGGCTTCCTGATAGTCGGTCAGGCCGAGATCAAGCAGGTGTCCGATCACTTGGTCACCGGTCGCTTGAGCTGGACCTTCTCCTGGGTGGACTTGCGCACCACAGACAGAGTCACAGTCGGAGATGTCGACCCGTCTTTGAGCAGCGCATGCCAGAGGTCCGACATATTGTAGACCTGCGTGATGTCCACGGCGGTGACGACGTCCCCTTCGCGAAGACCGGCTTGAGCCGCGGGACTCTCCGGCTCAACCCAGATGACCAAGACGCCCCGTTCCACATCCAGGCCGAATGAGGCCACAACACTGCCCGTGATCGTGACCGGGACGAACCCCAAGGAAGGCCGGAGCATGCTGCCTCGCACGAGCAGGGACTGGACCACGGGGATGGCCTCGTCGATGGCGACCGCATAACTGATGTTCTGGGCGGCCGGCGCCACCGCCGTGTTGATGCCGACGACCCGGCCCGACAGGTCCACCAGAGGACCTCCACTGCTTCCGGGGTTGATGGCCGCATCGGACTGGATCAGGTTATACAACGTCTCCCCGGACGGCGGGACGATCGCCCGGTCAAGGGCGCTGACTACCCCTACTGATACCGTCGCCCCGCCTTTCATCGCTAGGGGGTTCCCGATGG
>VBOK01000262.1 GCA_005877565.1 Nitrospirota bacterium | reverse complement strand
GGATCAGCATCAGGGCGCAGAATGCCGTCACCCACGCGGCGCTCTCCTTATTGGAGGACATCTTCCCCCAGCCTCCATCCGCGTGCTGGCAGTCCACCAGCGCGAGGTACTCGGACAGGTGCTGCGGGGTGGTCTTCATGTGGAGTAGCACGCGGAGCGCGTGCGCCACCAGTTCCAGGTCCTGATCGCCCTTCGTGAGGCTCCAGTGCGGGTGCTGAGTCATCAAGTAGTCGTACTCGCGGTCGATGATCGGCTGAATCTGGTCCATGCGGATGCTCATAGTGTCTCCTGTAGTCGCGGTAATACTTCCCGCTCGGCGCGCACGATGTCCTCCGGGAAGTCAATTTCGATCCACGGCTGCCCGCCGATCTTCTCACAGCCCACCGGAACAGCACGGAAGAAGGCCTCCCAGGTATCCTCATACTCCATGTCCAGCTCGCCCTTTTGCACAAAGGGCTCCATCGCCGCCACCATGCGCCGAGCATCCGACCGTGTGACTTTGATGAACCCCACTCCCTCGCCGATCAGGTCCAGCGGCTCGTTCGGCACCTTCTTCGTCAGCGCCACCACCCGGCCGCCCCGGATGATCGCCATCCGCTCTTCTGAATCCTGACGCGCCATCTCGTCAACCAACAGGACATTCGGATGGGGGGACGTGACCAGCCGCCTCACGAATGAGGCCGGACACAGCACATCGGCGTCCATGATCAGCAGGTCATCGTCGAAGTTCCCGCGAGCAAGCCACAGCGAATAGAGACTGCCCCGGTGGTATTGATCGTTGACCACATACTGAATCGCCAGGCCGCGATAGCTCTCCCCGACCGCGTCCCGGATCAGTTTCTGCCGATGCCCCACGACGAGGACCGCGCTCTTCACCCCGACTGCGAGCAACGCATCGAGATACCGGACCAGCAGGGATCGCCCGCCGAACTCCAGCAGGCACTTGGGGCGATTCCCGGTGGCCGCCCCGATGCGTTTGCCGACACCCGCTGCCAGAATGACGGCTTTCATCATCCATCCGACGCGTCACGCGCCGGTCTTGATCTCGGACTTGCCTTCATCTTGGGACGCCTTGCCTATCTCCTTGCCGGCCGCCTTTGCCTCAGCTTCCTCCAGGGCTTTCTCCTTGGCCAGGCGGGCCGCCTCTTCTTCCGCCTTCTTCGCCGCCTCGGCTTCGGCCTTCTCCCGCTCTTCCTTCTCCTTGCGGTCCTGCTGGAGGTGCTCCATCTCCTTCACCCGTCCTTCGCCGCGCTTCTGCGCCTCCGGCAAGGCCTCTTCGAAGGCGTCCAGGAAGCCGGTGATGTTCGCCTCGGCCAAGGCCCCCATGTTGGCCACGCGGAACATGCTCTCCGCCAACTGAGCCTGGCCGGCGTAGATCACGTAGCCCCGCTCGCGCAGCAGGTCATGCAGGTGATCGTAGAAGACGCCCTCCGGCAGGATGAAGGCGGTCAGGGTACTCGACCAGAGGGGCTCGCGCAGGTAGAACTTCATCCGAATGGCCCGCATGCGGTTTCGGACGAGCCGCGCCAGCTTGCGATATCGCGCGATGCGGGTCGCCACCCCCTCCTCCAGCAGCTCGTTCAGCGCCTCGTCGAAGGCATAGTAGAGTTGCACCGCCGGGGTGAAGGCGAACGAGGACGAAACCCACCCCGGGAAAGCCCTGGATGCACTTGCCCGACGAGCCGGCGATCAACCCCACGTTGTAGGAACTGAAATCGATCTCTTCCCCACCCAGGCTGCTGACGCCGTCCACCAACAGGAAGCGACCGGCTTTCTTGGCGATCGCCCCGATCTCCTTGACGGGGTTGAGCATGCCGGTGGACGTCTCGTGCTGGACGACCGCCACGACCTGGATCGCCTTGTTCTGCCGGAGCGCGACCTCGATCGGCTCGTTTTCGACGCGCTGGTCCCACTCGAACGAGATATCCATGTTCTGCATCTTGTGGGCGTTGGCGATCGCGGAGATCCGCTGCGAGTACACGCCGTTCTTGATGATCAGGATGCGGCGCCCCGGCGGCAGACAGGAGGTGACAGCCGCCTCCACCGCCGCCGTGCCCGACCCGGTCACGAGGAGGGGCACGAAATTCCCCCCGGGGGCGAACGCCCGGAGGAGCTTGTCCCGGATGCCCTCGATCAAGTCGTTGAATTCTGCCTCACGATGGCAAATGTCCGGTCTCAGCAACGCCTGCCGCACGCGCTCGGACACGTTGACGGGACCGGGGTTCAATAAGATCATGCCGCGTGGCCTCCCATTAGAGTGGGAGGGGGCCCGCAGATGCCCCTCCCACACCCACGGCGGCCTTCCGAAATCGCTCGGTCATGGCCGCCGGCTCGATCCCCACCCGACCCACATCCTCCGCCAGCTCCGAGACCTTCACGAGCAGAAAACTCGGACCGTCTTCCTTCAACATCACCTTCGCCTCATACACCACATCGTCCAGTTCCCGCACCCGCTCCACGTTCTTGTAGCCGGCGGCTTTGGCCACCTGCTCCAGTCGCACGGTTTGCGAGAGCGTCGGCTGGTTGCCGGTGCTGCCGTACACTTCGTTGTCGAACACGATGTGCACGAAATTCCTCGGCTTCAACGCGCCCACCGTCGCCAGCGTGCCCATCGCCATCAACACGTTGCCGTCGCCGTCCAACACCACCACCTTGCGCCTCGGCTGCGCCAGGGCGACGCCCAGGCCGATCGCCGGCGC
>VBOK01000103.1 GCA_005877565.1 Nitrospirota bacterium | reverse complement strand
GCCTCGATGCGCTGCTGAAATACAGGGCCTACAGCCAGCCGGTCACGACCGCGATCGTCAAGCTCTGGGGGTATGCCGCGTGATCTTTCTGGCGAAGATCGCCGAGATTCCGGACGGCGAGCGCAAGCTCATCGAAGTGAACGGAGTCGATGTCGCGGTGTTCCACGTCGGTGACCGGTTCTACGCCCTGAACAACGCGTGTCCTCACCGCCAGGGGCCCCTCTCTCGCGGGACCCTTGAGAACTGGGGAGAGGGACCGATCTGCGCGATCCGCTGTCCGATGCACGGCTGGAAGTTTGACCTGGCCACGGGCGACAGCCACGGGCGCCCGGGCAATGCGACCGTCTATCCGCTCATCCGGCAGAACGACGAACTGTACATCGAGCTCTAAGCTCTTATGGACCGTGCTCCCATCGACAGCGCCCTGATCCTGACCACCTCGCGGATCTTCAACCGGCCGGGCGAGCCCTCGCCCGCGAGCCCCCTGACGGTGGTTGGCGGTCTGTCCCTGTTTCAACGGACCATTCTCACCCTGCAACGCGGCGGCATCTCCCGGTTCATTGTGCTGGCGGGGGACGAGACGGAGGACCTGAGACGTCAGCTCCAAGCAGATGAGCGCGTCCGGGCGGAAGTGCGGTGGTTGCCGGTGCTGGAGTCTTCACCCGGCGATCCCCGCACGTGGGAGATTTTCCCTGGCCTCTTGGGAGCGTCGTACTTGGCGGTCGGAACGGGGGCCGTCTTTCCGGCGAGCCTGGTGGAGCGCGTGCGGCAGGAAGCGCGGGTCGGCGAGCCGCTCGTCGTGGTGCGGGACGCCCTGAATCCTTCGATGGGACTCAGAACGGGCTCGTCGAAGCCAGGGGGACGACCGCGTGAGCCGGGCGACCCAGCAGTTTTGCAGCCGTCTTCTGCTGAAGGCGGCGTGGTGCTCGCGCTGGAAACTCCCGCGACGCCGACCCTCGACGTTGATCTCGTGGTGATTCCGGAAGGCTTTACCGCCTCCGGTTGGGCTACCTCGCATGACAGCCCATACCCCATGCACGCGGCGCTGGAGCGAGCAATTCGCCAAGGGCAGGGGCGAGTGCTGTCGTTAGGATCGGACTGGTACCAGGACGTCTACACTGAAGGAGTAGCGGGCCCTGACGAGGCGGAGCGGCAGTTGCTGCGATCGCTCAAGGGCGGCCTCGAAGGCTTCGTGGACCGGCATTTCAATCGCCGATGTTCGAGGTGGATCACCCGCTGGCTGTTGCGCACGCCGTTGACGCCCAATGGCGTGACCATCCTGGCCACGGCAATCGGAGTCCTCGCCTCCGCAGCTTTCGGCGTCGGAGGGTACGCCGGAGGCATCATCGGCGCGCTGCTGTTCCAGCTCTCCGCGATCCTGGACTGCTGTGACGGAGAAGTCGCGCGGCTCAAGTTCATGGAGTCGGCCTTCGGCGAGCAATTGGATGTCGTTCTCGATAACGTTGTCCATATCGCTATCTATGCCGGCATTGCCTGGGCGTCCTATGAGGACAATTGGGGACCCGTCGCTTTGCTCTTGGGAGGGTTCGCGATGCTCGGCAATGTCGCGGCGTTCGTGGTGGTCCAACACGCGACCCGGATGCGGAAAGGACTTCATCCCGAACGACGGCGCCATGTCGAGTCGATCCTCAACAGCCTCGTCAGCCGCGACTTTTCGGTGCTCATCCTGGCGTTTGCCCTCGTCGGGCACGTGGAATGGTTCCTCCCCCTGGCCGCAGTCGGCTCGAACACCTTCTGGCCTGTGCTGGCCTTTCAGCTCAGATCCCCGAACAGGTCCGCGCGCGCCTAAGTCGATGACACGCCTCGCGCTCGTCCTCCTCCTGTTGGGCGTGGCTGTACTCTGCGGTCTCGTACTCCACATCGGCCCCGGCACACTCGCCGGAGAAATTCAGAAACTGAGTTGGAACATCATCTGGGTCCTGCTGCCTTCGATTGCCGTGTATATGCTGGATGCCCTCGGCTGGCGCTACACGCTGGGTCGCCATGCGGAGAAGATCAGATTCGAGCACCTGTTCATGACCCGCATGGCCGGCGAAACCGTGAACTACACGACTCCAGGCATGTACCTGGGCGGCGAGCCGATGAAGGCGTACCTGCTGAGCCGGCACAACGTTCCATTGGTGGACGGCATGGCGTCGGTCGTCACGGCCAAGACGGCGATGACGTTGGCGCAAATCGTCTTCATCATGCTGGGGATAGGGCTGGGTGCGGTGCTGCTCAGCCGCTCCACCGACGTGCTGCTGCCAAGCCTGCTCGGACTTGGCCTCTTGGGGTTTGGCGTCGGATTGTTTCTCGTGATGCAACGGTTCGGGCTGTTCATGAGCCTCCTCCGGGCGCTCGACCGCCTGGGAATTAGAATTGCCTGGCTGAAAGCGCGGGAGCGCAAGCTGGAGGCCCTGGATGACGCGATCCGGGACTTCTACGTCTGCGATCGGCGCGGCTTCCTCCTCTCCTTCGCGTGGTTCTTCGCGGGGTGGCTGGCGGGCGCCGTGGAAGTCTACCTGATCCTGTATTTTCTCGGGCTGCCGGTGGATTGGCGTACGGCAATCGCCATCGAGGCGCTGGCCGTGTTCGCCAAAGGCGTGACGGCGTTCATCCCGGGCAGCGTCGGCGGCCAGGAAGCGGGGACCGTGCTCGTGTTCGTGGCCTTCGGGCTGACCGAGGCGGCCGGGGTGACCTTCTCGCTCGTGCGTCGCATCCGGGAGATCGTTTGGATTACGTTCGGTCTCTGGGCGCTGGCGATGGAAGGCCGAGTTGCGGCTCCCGCGGAACCGTGCAATCGCCCGCCGGCGTAAAGGATTTATTTCATTCCAGGAAAGCAAGGCACAGGCCGGTCTCCCCGCTGCCTGTTCTGCCGATGCAGACCACGTGGGTGGCAAGGTCCTTGCATTCGGACTGTGTATGAGGCCTAGATGCGACAACCGTCGAAAGCGCCCTTGGCAAAGCGCGGCCCGAAGCTGAACCCTTCGAAGACCAGCCCTCCGGCCTTGCAGCCGAAGCCGGCGGTCTCCGCCGTCGAGATGGGGGCTCGCCAGCGGGAGATCTCCGTCTCCGAGTTCTTCACCAAGAACCGGCATCTCTTGGGGTTCGACAGTCCGCGAAAGGCGCTGCTCACCTGCGTCAAGGAGGGCGTCGATAACGCGCTTGACGCCTGCGAGGAAGCCGGGATCCTCCCTGAGGTGGTCGTCAAAGTGGAGGCCGTCGCCAACGGGGAGACTCCGCCCCCTGCCAGCCAGGCAAGCCGCTTCCGGATTACGGTCGCCGACAACGGCCCTGGCATCATCCGCCAGCAGATTCCACGGATCTTCGCGAAGCTCCTGTATGGGTCCAAGTTCCATCGGCTGCGCATGAGCCGAGGACAGCAGGGGATCGGGATCTCGGCAGCCGGCATGTATGGACAACTCACCACCGGCAAACCCGTCCAGATCATCTCCCGCACCAGTGCGAGGACGCCCGCTCATTACTTCGAGGTCCAGATCGATACCAAGAAGAATGAACCCCGGATTCTGGAGAAGAAGCAGATCGACTGGGAATCCCAGCGTGGGACCCAGGTGACCATCGAAGTGGAGGGCCGTTACCAGAAGGGACGGGCCTCGGTGGACGAGTACATCGAGCAGACCATCATTGCCAATCCGCACGTCAAGCTGACGTACTTCACCCCGGAGGGAGAAACAAAAGAGCATCCCAGGACGTACCACGAGCTTCCTCCATCGCCACGTGAGATCAAGCCGCATCCCTACGGGATCGAGCTCGGGATGCTGCTCAAGATGCTCCAGGACACCAAGAGCCACTGGCTCTCAGGGTTCCTGGCCAGTGAATTCAGCCGCGTGTCTCCTCGCCTTGCCGAGGACATCTGCAAGGCCGCGGGACTCTCGCCCCGCGCGCGTCCCCGGGACATCCACGGGCAGGCCGCCGAGACCCTCTATAAGGCCATCCAGTCCACCAAGATCATGGCGCCCCCGACCAATTGCCTCTCACCGATCGGCGAAAAGGCGATCCTCTCCGGCCTGTACCAGCAAATCAAAGGGGATTTCTATACGGCGGTGAGCCGGCCGCCAGCCGTGTACCGCGGCAACCCCTTCGTGATCGAGGCGGGCTTGGCCTACGGCCGGGGACCCGAGGAGGCAGCGCAGAGCCAGGAGAAGAAGCCGATACCGCAGGCCGAAGGGGAGGAGCAGCAGGACGACCGCGAGCTCGCCCGCGTCATCCGCTACGCCAACCGCGTGCCGCTCCTCCATCAGCAGTCCGCCTGCGCGATCTACAAGGCGGTGCTCGACACCACCTGGCGCAACTACGGAGTGTCTCAGTCCAAAGGCGCGTTCCCGTCCGGCCCCATGGTGATTTTCGTCCATATGGCCTCGGTCTGGGTGCCCTTCACCAGCGAATCCAAGGACGCGATCGCCGACTACGATGAGATCTCTAAGGAGATCACGCTGGCCCTCCGCGAATGCGGCCGCCGGCTGGGCACCTTCCTTAAACGACGCGAGCGGGCCCAGAGCGAGTACCATCGCCGCAACATCTTCGAACTCTACATCGAGGAAGTTGTTGACGCATGTAACCGCCTCAAGGGCGGCAAACTGCCCACCCAGAAGCTCAAAGAGCAGCTTCAGAAGATCGCTCTGAAGCGGACCGGCGGCGAAAAGACGGACGAGCTTCTGGGGAAGAAGGGAGGGGGCCCGGAAGGTCTCCCGCATTCGATTATCGTCACGCCGGAGGGCGTTGAAGGTGAAGTGCCGGTGCTGGTCGCTGAGCCGCCGAAGGAGACCGCTCCCCAGCTCCATGCCGGGCATCGGGAAACGGGCCGGGGTACACACGCACAGGCAAGGCGGCGTGCCAGGCCAAAGCCTCGACACAAGACGCACGCGAGCAAACCTGCCGGGGCACCCAAGAAACGCGCAACGCGCAGGAAGGAATAATTGTGCGAAAAAACGGAAAAACGAGCAGCGCGGTCGAGAAGAAACTCGTCGGCGTGGCCGACACGGTGATCACCGCTGCCCAGCAGCGCAAGGACCCCACCCTCGCCATCCCGGTCCGCTCCCTGTCGAATGTCACGTTCAACGAGCACAAGGGCATGATCGAGATGGGCAAAGGGAAGCAGGCCCGGTCGTTCTTCAACGTCGGGATGGCCAAGAAGTTCATGCAGACAGTTCTCGTCGCCGATGCCCTCTGCGAGCTCCAGCGGGCTGACCTCACCACCTCGCTCCGGGAGATTTACTACCGTACGAAGCACACGATCAAGAACTCGCACGAGAACACGTTCGACACCCAAGACGAATCCGATCCGCTGATCGAGGACCTGGAGGTGTCGCTGGCGGCGCTCCGGGAAGAGCTGCACGTGCGGGCGGAGAACGGCGGGTCCGTCGTCGGGCCCCTGGTGCTGGTCGATGACGGCGACCGGGTGGACTGCGCCAAGCTCGGGAAAGG
>VBOK01000102.1 GCA_005877565.1 Nitrospirota bacterium | reverse complement strand
ACGGATCGCTCGGCTTCCACCCCCGGTACGGCCGGTCCGCCGGGTTCGCATCGGCGTAGATGTAGTCGCCGTCGTTGATCCCCCGGTCCTTCGCCGCCTGCGGGTTCACATGCATCTGGTGCTCGCCCACCCCCGGCGTCCGCTTGTCCATCCGATATGGATCGCCGAAGTTGGACTCGAACATCTGGATCCAGTCGTTGACCGACCACTGGCTGTGCACCCGGTGCCGGGTCTTCGGGGTGATGCAGTAGAACTGATACCCCTTCTCCCACAATGGGTTCACGTGCCGCTTGGCCTCGTTCCACGGCAGCTTGGTGTTGCGCACGTGCCGGTCGTCGTGGTGCATGGCCGTGATCGGGATGCCGTAGTCGTCGGGCCGCACGAACGGGTTGCTGCTGATGATGACACTTGGCAGGTACGGCGTCGCTTCGACGTCCTCGCGGGCCACGACGAAGTTCTCGCCGTACTCGATCGCCTCGGGCAGCATGCAGTAGTTCTCGAACCGCCCGGTGCGCGTCCACATGGACTTCGACTCGTTGACGTGCTCCCAGAACGGAACGCGCGGATAGGTCCGCGTCATCACGAACCAGCCCTTCTCAGACTGGAGCAGCGTCTTCGCGTTGTAGCCGTAGAACGTGTTCGACGCGTCCAGGATCCGCTGCACGTACACGTCGACCTTGTTCTCGAGCACGAACTTCCAGAGGTCCAGGAACCGCTTGTCGCCTGTCATCTCCACCCACTTCGTCGCCACGGCCACGTACGTATCCAGATCGTTTCGGGTGTCGTACAAGGGCCTGATCCCGCCCTTCCACACCTGCACCCACGGGTTCGAGCAGGTAGCCGTCATGTCCGGATACGTGAACTCCATCCAGGAGTTGATCGCGAAGGCGCCATCCGCGTAGTTCACCCCCGACGTCATCTCCAGGTCCTGGACTACGATCATCTCCACGTTCGAATCCACGTTCTTGACCATGTCGTAGTGGTACTTCGCGTTGTTCAAGAGATTGACGTTCATCGACCACTCGACCTTGGTCGGCGATGGCATATGGGTCTTGCCCGTGAACACCTTGCGCCCGTACTTCGGCGTGTTCACAATCAAGCCGCGGTCCCCGTGGTTCCAGTACGCCGGCTCCTCGCCGTAGGCGTAATACTTGGTCCGGATCTCCTTGCCGTTCGCCTTGGGGTCCAGCTCCAGGTCGAAGGCGTCTTCCGCGCCCCAGGCCCCGATGCCGCCGCCGGACCACGGCGTCCCTTGCGGGATGCCGGTCTTGTAGTTGCCCGACCAGTTATGGCTACCGGTTCCGAACTTGCCTTGGTTGCCGGTGAGGATCGTGATCATCGCCGCCCCGCGGCCGTTGGTCGTCCGGTGGAACCAGTGGTTCACACCTTCGCCGGAGTGAATCGCCATCGGCTTGACGGTCCCGCAGTCGCGCGCCCAGCGCACGATCAGGTCCTTCGGCGACTGGCAGATCGCGTGCGTGGTGTCCAGGTCGAAGTCCTGCACGTGGATCTTGTACATCTGGAAGATCGGCATCACGTCCACGTCCTTGCCGTCCACCAGCTTCACTCGGTACGTGCCTTCCAGCGCCGGATCAATGCCGGCCTTCACCTGATGGATGCCGACCATCTCCCGGTGCATCGGCACCGCCTGGTTCTTCCCCGTGTCCCACACCATGAAGTCGCCCAGCCGCTCCCGGTACTCCTGCTTGATCGCCTGGACATACTTCGAATAGCCGTGGGTCAGGTCGAACAGCTTATAGTCCTTGATCACGTCCCGCGGGTCGAGGTACTGCAGTGTGTCGGTCCGGATCAGGATCGGACTGTCCGTGTACTGCTTGCAGAAGTCCGCATCGTACAGGTTCTCGTCCATCAGGATCTTGATGACCCCCAGGAAGAGGGAGGCATCCGACGCGGGCCGGATGGGAATCCAGTAGTCGGCCTTCGTCGCGGGCGGGCTGTACTCCGGCACGATGACCACGATGCGGCCGCCGCGCTCCATGCACTCGATGAACCAGTGGGCTTCCGGCATCTTGTGCTCGACGAAGTTCTTGCCCCAGCTCACATGCAGCTTTGAGAAGCGCATGTCGGCGTGGTCAATGTCCGAGGTCTGAATGCCGTTCCAGAAGGGATGGTCCGGGGGCTGGTCGCCATGCCACGTGTAGCTCGACCACGTCCGGCCGCCCACTGCCTTGTCCGGCCCGACCTTGCGCACGTAGGCGTCCAGCATCGCCAGGTTGGAGTTGGACATGCGGCCGAACCCGATCTTGCCGATCAAGCCCAGCAGCGCCATGCCCGGACGGTACTTGAACGTCCGCGTGCCGCCGCCCTTCATCGTCTCGATCATCTCCGGCGGATACCCCTGCTCGCGCAGGCGCCGCGCGCCCGCCTCGCCTGAGTACCGCTCGGCGATCTTGATCTGCGCCTTGGCCAGGTACGTGCCCATCGTGTCCCACGACACGCGCAGCATGTCGTCCTCGCCGCGGCTGGTGAACCGATACCTGGCCTTGACTTCCGGCGTCAGCTCCGGACAGCCATCGTCCACCCAGGCCTTCCAGCCTTTGCGCAGCATCGGGCCCTTCAATCTGTACGGGCCATACACGCGCCGATGGAACGTGTACCCCTTCAGGCACATCCGCGGATTCCACGCAAACGTCCCGCGGTTGCCGTACAGATCTTCATAGGTCTGATGGTCGTAGTTCTGCTCCACCCGCATCACGACGCCATTACGCACAAACGCGCGCACGCGACAGCCGTGTGTGTCGTTGGGCGTGCAGATGTAGGTGAAGGATGAGTCGTAGCGGTACTGGTCGTGATAGACGCGCTCCCAGGACCGGTCCGGGTACTCGCCGAGGGGGTTGCCCACCTCGATGACCGGCTGCAGCGCAGTCAAGGCCAGGGCCTTGTCCGCAATCGCGAGCGCTGCCATCGTCCCCGCGCTCACTTTCATGAATTGCCGTCTGGTTAAAAACATTGGCTAACCTCCTGCGTTAAAATGACTGGTGCACTGTGACGGTCCGCTCCTATCCGTAAAAACTCCCACCTCCTTTCCGTCCCTGACTTTCATGGGTTCGCTTAAGAGCACACATTTCGACACAGATCCATCCCCATAGCCCGTCTATGGTAATCAATTCGTGTGCCTCTAGCCCATAAATGCTAGCCTCAAATGGTATTGACTTATAAATTTATGAAATTTTTATGAAACCACAGATTTCTGCTTCCTTGAACAAGACTAATTTAGAGGAGGGTCAAGATGTGACTGCATGTTTTAACTTGCACTTTTCTCGAATCGAACCAAGCAAGTGACCGATTTCATGAAAGAAAGATTTCATCAACGGACAGACTTGCACCGGCAAAGCAGGCAGATTTACAGGGTGAGATGCGGTCTATTCAGTTAATTAGGGAGAGAGAACGTTACGAGATCAGGATACTTGGAAGGGGGTAGTGCTCTAGAAGCGAACCGGCCGAGTGGATGCAGCGCCCTGGAGGCCAGGCCGCTACACCGTGGAAACGGGAGTTACTACCTAGGTGCGATGCATGACCTAGGAGCCCTCTTTGAAGTAGCGCTTCATGATCTGCTGAAAATGTTGCCGAGGGATCCCACTGTCCTGGGCAGCCCGGGTGACATTTCCGCCGTGGGTAGCCAGCTTATTTTTGATGTACCGAATCGTGAAAATTTCCAGCACCTTTTGCTTGGCTTCAGAATAGGGCAAGTGCAGGTATCCCTCTCCCGGCATCGAAGGAGTACCGGTTGGCTCTCCTGAGACGGACGGAAGGAGCGAGGACAACTCTTTGGACGAAAGGCGCTCACCCGAACAGAGCATCACGGCCCGTTCAATGACGTTGCGCAGTTCCCGGATGTTGCCCGGCCACTTGTAGGCCACAAGGTCGGTCACCGCTGAGGGGTGCAGATCAGTGACGGGTTTCCCGAACTCCCTGGCGAACTGGGCCAGAAAGTGGCGGGCCAACAAAGGAATGTCCTCCACCCGATCACGCAAAGGCGGCACCCGCAACGTCACGACGTTCAGCCGGTAAAAGAGGTCCTTGCGGAACTCCCCCCGGCTGACACGCCCCTCAAGATCCTGGTTGGTCGCGGCAATGAACCGCACGTCGATCTTCTTTGATCGTGTCCCGCCGACTGGGCGCACCTCGCCATCCTCAATCACGCGTAACAGCCTGGCCTGGAGTGACAGCGGCAGGTCGGCGATCTCATCCAAGAACACACTGCCGCCGTCAGCCAATTCCAGCAGTCCCACCTTATCCGCGACAGCTCCCGTGAAGGCCCCTTTGACATGGCCAAAGAGCTCGCTCTCGATCATCCCTTCTGGAAACCGTGTACAATCCACCAGCTGATACAGCTGCCCGCACTCAGGGCTCAAATTGTGAATAGCACGGGCGAGCAACTCCTTGCCGGTCCCGGTTTCTCCCACAATCAACACGGTCGAGCGAACTGGGGCTACTTCCTGGACCAAGCGCAACAAGGCTTGAAACGCGGGGCTGACGCCGATCAGAGTCTCGAAGCCCTCCGGCTGAATGGCCATGCGCCGGAGTGCCCAGTTCTGGTGCAGGATCTCGGACATGCG
>VBOK01000101.1 GCA_005877565.1 Nitrospirota bacterium | reverse complement strand
TAGGCTGTGCCATCGCAACATTATTCTTAATTATCAATGCCATACACATTTGCGGAGGTATCGAGGAGGGAGGGCAAGAAGACAGGATGCCGGGAATGGGGCAGACGTTGCCTCTAAAGGGCTGATCGCCCAGCCGTCAAGGGTTAGCGCGGCGAAGCAACGGACTGCATCAGAGGTAGGCGGATGTGGACTGTCGTGCCCTTGCCTTCCTGGGTCTCCAGAGAAATTTGCCCATTGTGCGCGTCCACCACGTCTTTCACGATCTTGGTGCCCAGCCCGGTGCCGCCTGCTTTGCGGCTGATGGCGCGGTCGGTGAAGAGGCTGTCTCGGACCTCCGGCGACATGCCGCGCCCGGTGTCGATGACAGACAAGTGAACGGCCTCATCGGCCAGATCGATGTGCCCCCGGACTGTGATGGAGCCGCCGCCCGGTATCGCCGCGATGGCGTTATGGATCAGATTGTAGAACGCGTTGAAGAGCCGGCGTTCGTCGGCCGAGATCAGCGGGATCGCATCGAGACCTTCGGTGCGCAGGGAGATTTTCTTCTCGTCGGCGAGCATGTGCAGGGTCTTCATCACGTCGTCGGCCACGGTGGCGACACGGCACGGAGCAAAATGGGGCGGGGTGCTGAGGCCTTTGATGCAGTCCCCGATTTCGCGCACGCGGTCCTGGATGCGACGGGCGGCGTCCTGGAGCAAGCCGATCACCCGGTTGCAGAGCATCTGGCTGGTCTGCGTGCCGCTGATCCCCATGGCGGCCAGGCTGCCGAAGAGCTTGTTCAACTCGGCTTGCAGGAATTCCGCGCCGGTGATGACCGGGGTGAGCAGGTTTTTGATGTCATGCCCGATGTCGCCAAGGAGGCGCGCCACCTCGGCCAGCTTGCCGGCTTCGAACAAGCGCGCCTGTTCGATGGCCTGCGCGGCTAAGGCGGACACGATCGTGAGGATGTCGATATCGTCCTTGTTGAGTTGCCCGTTTCGCTTGTTGAGGACTTCGAGCACGCCGATGGGTTGACCTTCCCAGCGCTTCAACGGAATCGCGATCATATCCTGGGTCTTGTAACCGGTGGTGTCGTCGATGCCGGGGAAGTGGCGGATATCCCATGCGACGTTGCCGATGATGGCTGGCTCTCCGGATTTGAAGACCGCGCCGGCCACGCCCAGATCCCAGGGAATGGCCGTGCCGCGCAGCTGCTCGGCTTTCTCGCCGATGACATAGCGGAAGACCAGTTGCTGAGTTTTGTCGTCGGCCAACAGCACCGAGCCGGCGTCCGCGTCAACCACTTCCAGAGCGATGCGGAGGGCGTTCTCGACCAGTTCGTCCACGTTGATGTGCTGCGAGAGGGCCTGGCAGATGAGGCGGGCAGCCTCGAGCTCGCGCTCGCGTTGGAGCAGTCGGCGGTCCTGCTGCCGTCGAGGCGCTCGGCGGCGGTCCCCGGAGTACCCGGGATTGGAAGAGAATGGGCTCCGGTCGCTCGCCACGTGCGCTGTCGGCCTCCTTCACATGTGGAGCTGGCGAGAGGAATCGAACCTCCAACCTGCGGTTTACAAAACCGCTGCTCTGCCGTTGAGCTACGCCAGCGCCCGAGGGCTAGCGCTATGGTAGCATACTTCACCACAGGGAAAGCCACCCCCGCACGAGTTTTCAGAAAGGCGCCGTCTGTGTTATAGTTTCGTTGCTTCTTGGACGTTACCTGGAACCATGATCACGCTTCGTTTATTGGGAAATCTGACAGCGGCGAACGGCGAGCGCGTCCTGGAGTGGGAGCTCAAGGAACCGACATCCTTGGGGCAGTTGCTGCTCGCTCATCAGGAAGAAATTCCCGACGTGATCAGGCTCTGGAAAGAGACGGAGTGCATGTTCACGGTCGGGGTCCGCATCGCGGCGGAGTCGACGGTGGTGAAAGACGGCGATATCGTGAAAGTCACGCCACATAACACCCAGCTTCACTCCGCCGACTTCCCGATCGGCACTGGCGGAACGGTCTAGACGCCACGCAAGGGCTCTTACCGGGTCTTGCGGGCTCTTCTCCGCTCCTCCGGCTCCAGCAGGCGCTTGCGGATCCGGATTGATGCCGGTGTCACTTCCACCAGTTCATCCGGGCCGATATACTCCAGGGCGAACTCGAGCGTCATCTCGCGGGGCGGGGTCAGGACGATCGCCTCGTCGGAGCCGGAGGCGCGCATGTTCGTCAGGTGCTTGGCCTTGCAGACGTTCACGTCCAGGTCTTCGTCCCGCGCGTTCTCGCCGACCACCATTCCTTGATAGACCTCCACGCCGGGGCCGATGAACAGGGAGCCCCGCTCCTGAGCGATGTTGAGTCCGTAGGCGCTGCTGGTCCCGGTCTCGTACGCGATCAGCGAGCCGTGGGGCTGCACTTGGAGGGCGCGCGGATCGGCCTGTTCGTAGCGGGCGAAGATGTGGTGCAGGATGACGGTGCCCTTGGTCTTGGTCAGCAACGCGTTCTTCAAGCCGATCACCCCGCGGGTCGGGATGTGGTACTCGAGGTGCAGGTCCCCGTGGATCGGCAGTTTCATGTGACGCAGCACGCCGCGGCGGCGGCCGACTTCTTCGATGACCGGGCCTTGGAACTCCACCGGCACCTCGATGGTCAGTTCTTCGTAAGGCTCCAGTGTCACCCCGTCCGCTTCGCGCAAGATCACTTTCGGCTGGGAGACCTGGAGCTCGTAGCCTTCCCGGCGCATTGCCTCGATGAGGACCGCAAGGTGCAGTTCGCCACGGCCAGCGACCAGGAACTGATCAGTGGAATCGGTTTCTTCCGCGCGCAAGGCCACGTTGGTCTCCAGTTCCTTGTACAGCCTTTCGCGCAGGTGGCGGGACGTGACGTACTTGCCTTCCCGTCCGGCGTAGGGGCTCGTATTGACCGAAAAGGTCATCTGGACAGTCGGCTCGTCGATCGCCACAGGTTGCAAAGCGACCGGCTGTTCGGGATCGGCCAGGGTTTCGCCGATCCCGATCTCCGGGAAGCCAGCGACGGCCACGATCTCACCCGCCTCGACGTGGTCCACCTCCTTGCGTTCCAATCCTTCGAAGACGAGGAGGTCGGTGGCCTTGCCGGGAATCTGGGTCCCGTCGGTCTTGATCCGCACCAACGCCTGGCGCTTGGTCAGGGTGCCGGAGAGCAGCTTGCCGATGCCCATCTTGCCCTTGTAGGGATCATGGGCCAGGGCGAGCACCAGCAACTGGAGCGGGCGGTCCTGCCCGATCGCCGGCGGAGAAATTTTCTCGAGAATCGTGTCCAGCAACGGCGCAATGTCCACGCCCGGCTTCTCCGGATCCAGCGAGGCCGTGCCCTGCAGCGCGGAGGTGTAGACGATGGGAAAGTCCAGTTGGTCGTCGCTGGCGCCCAGGTGCGCGAACAGGTCGAACGTGCGGTTGACCATGTCGTCGATCTGGGCATCGGGTCGGTCAATCTTGTTGAGGACGACGATGGCTTTGTGTCCCAGGCCCAGGGCCTTGCGGAGCACAAATGTGGTCTGCGGCATGGGGCCTTCCTTGGCATCCACCAGCAGCAGGACGCCGTCCACCATGCGGAGGGTGCGTTCCACCTCACCACCGAAGTCGGCATGTCCGGGTGTATCCACGATGTTGATCTTGACGCCTTTGTAGACCACGCTGGCGTTTTTGGCCTTGATGGTGATACCCCGCTCGCGCTCCTGGTCCATCGAGTCGAGAATGCGATCGCCCATGCTCTCGATGTTGCGGTGCACATGGGTCTGCTTCAGGATCGCGTCCACAAGGGTCGTTTTCCCGTGATCCACGTGAGCGATGATGGCGATGTTGCGGATGTCTGTTCGGCGCATGGTTAGAAGAAACCTCACTCTAACGCACCACGTCCGAAGAGTCAAAGCCTCGCCTGCCGTCCTTGTGCTTTCGGTGAGAGCACGGTATCATGGGTCACCCGTGCGCAAGGTCAGGCATGTCACTCGCTGAGCTCTTCTCGTCCTTCCAGCGTCCCCAATCCGTCTGGAAAGCCATGCTGTGGGGTGTCGTCACGGTGGTCCTGATCGGCTTTGTGGCGGGTCTGGCAACGGTGGGGTACCTGCTTCATGACTTGCCCCCCATAACCGGCCTGCATGAGTACCAGCCCAGTCTCGTGACCCGCGTCTACTCGTCCGACAAGCAGGTGATCGGCCAGTTCTTTGTGGAACGGCGGATCCTGGTCCCACTGGAGAAGATCCCCCGGCATTTCGTGAATGCGGTGGTGGCGATCGAGGACTCCCGCTTCTTTGAGCATCGAGGCCTGGACTTTATCGGCATCGCGCGGGCCGCAATCACGAACCTCCTTTCCGGGAAGATCCGTCAAGGCGCGAGCACCATCACACAGCAGTTGGCGCGCTCGCTCTTCCTGTCTCCCAAGCGGGACTTCGAGCGCAAGGCAAAGGAGGCGCTCCTGGCCTTGAAGATGGAGCAGATCCTAGGCAAGGAGCAGATCCTGGAGCTGTACCTGAATCAGATCTACTTCGGACACGGAGCGTACGGAGTGCAGGCCGCCGCCCAGACCTACTATGGCAAGGACGTAGGGCAGCTCACCCTGGCGGAGGCGGCATACTTGGCGGGCCTGCCCAAGGGGCCGGCGGACTACTCCCCGTACTACCATCCCGAAGCCTCCAAGAAGCGCCAAGCCACGGTGTTGAGACGGATGGTGGAAGAGCGGTTCATCACCCCGGCGGAAGCGGAAGGGGCCACGGCGGAAGACGTCCCGTTCAGGCGTCAGACACGGGACGAACCGGCGCCCTACTTCGTCGAGCACATCCGTCAACGGTTGATGGCCACCTACGGCGAAGCCATGGTGTACAAGGGCGGGCTCCAGGTGTACACGACGTTGTCCTTGCCGGAGCAGCAGGTGGCGACGGCCGTCCTCCAAGAGGGCCTCCGCCAGTTGGACAAGCGGCAGGGCTACCGCGGGCCGCTCCGCCGGGGTGTGTCGCCTGACGAGTTTTCCACGAAACGCGTCAGCAGCGGAGCCTCGGCCGACGCGCCGCTTCGCCCCGGCGAGATCATCGAGGCCGTCGTGGCAAAAGTGGGGAAGGACGAGCTCACAGTACTAGCGCGAGGACTGACGGGGCGGATCGCCGCTGGCGATCTCATGTGGGCCCGCCGGAGACTGAAGGGCCCCGATCCGATCAAGCACGTGAAGGACACCGGCGCCAAGACGCCGGGCGAACTGTTCAAGGTCGGGGACGTGATCGAGGTGAGCCTCAAGAAGATGGTGGGTGACGTCGCCCAGATGACCTTGGAGCAGACCCCCCTCGTCGAAGGCGCCCTGCTGTCGCTCGATCCCCGCACGGGAGCCGTCCGGGCGATGATCGGCGGCTACGATTTCCTACGGAGCGAATACAATCGCGCCACATCCGCCAGGCGGCAGCCTGGTTCAGCGTTCAAGCCGATGATCTACGCCGCGGCGATCAACCAGGGGCTCTCGCCGGGAACCCCGATCGTGGATTCCGGGGTCGTCTACAACGAGAACGACCCTGATCTGGTCTGGAGGCCCGAGAACTACGACCAGAAGTTCGAGGGGTTGATCACCTTGCGGCAGTCGCTGGCGCAATCGCGCAACGCCGCGACCGTGCGCCTGCTCGAGAAGATCGGCATCAATCCGGTGCTGGATCTTGCCCAGAACCTCGGAATCACCGCGCCTCTCGCTAACGACCTCACGCTGGCGTTGGGATCGTCCGGCGTGACGCTCCAGGAGTTGACGGCCGCCTACGGGACGTTCTTCAACCAGGGCATCCGGCTGGAGCCCTATACGATCGAATCCGTGCTGGACTCGAACGGCCAGGTGCTGGAGATGCATGTCCCGGATCCGCGCGCCGTGATGACGAAGGAATCCGCCTACCTGATCGCCAACATGATGGAGGATGTGATTCAACGGGGCACGGGGCAAGCAGCCAAGGACATGGGACGCCCACTGGCCGGCAAGACGGGAACCACGAACGATTTCACCGACGCCTGGTTCGTGG
>VBOK01000100.1 GCA_005877565.1 Nitrospirota bacterium | reverse complement strand
CACGATCTCCAGCAGCGGGGTCCCGGCCCGGTTCAGGTCCACGTGGGACGCGCCCGCAATGCCGGTGTGCAGGTTCTTACCCGCGTCCTCCTCCAGGTGAGCCCGCCGGATGCGGATGCGCTTGGCCGTCCCATTCTGCCCGATCTCTACCCAGCCGTCCTGGCAGATCGGCAGCTCGTACTGCGAAATCTGGTAGCCCTTCGGCAGGTCCGGGTAGAAGTAGTTCTTGCGGGCGAACCGGTTCGTCGGCGCGATCGTGCAGTTCAGCGCCAGCCCCGTCCGGATGGCGAACTCGACCGCTTTCTGGTTGATGACCGGCAGGACTCCCGGCATCCCCAGGCAAACGGGGCACGTCTGAGTGTTCGGCACCGCGCCGAACGCCGTGCTGCAGCCGCAGAACATCTTGGACGCAGTCAGCAACTGCGCGTGCGCCTCCAGCCCGATGACGACTTCGTAGGCCATCACTGGCTAGGAAGCCCGCTGTTTCTTCATGGCCTCGCGCCCGGCTTCAATCGCCGACGAAAGCGCGGATTTCTTCGCCCCGACGAACTCTTTTCCCTTCTCGATGGCTGAGTCCAGCATAGCCTTGGCATCCGGTATTCGTTCCCGGATCTCATCTTCGGCTTTCTCGGCATATTCTCTGAGCAGCCTCCGCGTCTCAGCTCCAGTCTGAGGCGCCACCAGTAGGGCTGCGCCAGCGCCGATGATGGCCCCAGCTAAGAATGCAAATGCAACTGCTCCCGATGAAAAGCCATTATCTTCAGCCGCCATTGGAACCACCTCCTTCTTGATGATGACTTGATGACGATTTCTCCTTAAGCACACCGTACGCCGCCCGAAACCCGGCCAGCAGGCTGCTCACATTCACCAGCACGCGGCCTGTCCAGCTCCTGGCGAATCCATTCATCTGATTGATCGTCTCCCCGATTTCGCCCATCGCCTCTCCGAGCACGCGCGCGCGGGCCACGCCTTCCCGCATCTCGGCCGCCACTTGGTTCACGTTCTGCGCCGCCTGCGCCGCCTCCCTGAACAGAACCGGCAGATCCTCATTCATCCGCCGAAGCAGGTGCGCCGACTCCTCGGCCGTCTTGCGGAACTGGATCAGCACCGGCACGAGAAATGCCACGAACACGACCGCTGCCACCGCCACAATCCCCGCCGCAATCTCAATGATCATGTTGTTCGCCTCGTTATTCGTTATACGTTAATCGTTAATCGTTCCTCACTCACCGACTGTTTAACGTTTAACGATTAACGTTTAACCTCTTAGAGCCCTGGCTTCTTCAAATGCCACTCCGTCGCCTGCTCGTAGGCGTACGCGGCGCGGAGCACCTTCTCCTCCTCGAACGGCCGGCCGATGATCTGCAGGCCGATGGGTAGCTTCCCGTTGCTCAGTCCGCACGGAAGCGAGATGGCCGGCACCCCCGCCAGGTTCACCGAAATCGTGTAGATGTCCGACAAGTACATCTGCAAGGGGTCCTGAATCTTCTCCCCAAGCTTGAAGGCCGGCGTAGGCATCGTGGGCGTGACGATCACGTCCACTGCCTTGAAGGCCTCGTCGAAGTCCCGCTTGATCAGCGTCCGCACAGCCTGCGCCTTCCCGTAGTACGCGTCGTAGTAGCCAGCCGACAGCGCGTAGGTCCCCAGCATGATGCGCCGCTTCACCTCCGCGCCGAAGCCCTCCTGGCGGGTCTTCATGTACATCTCCAGCAGGCCCTTCTCCTTCGCCGCGCGGTACCCATACTTGACGCCGTCGTACCGGGCGAGGTTCGAGGACGCCTCCGCCGTGGCGATCAGGTAGTACGTCGCGATGGCGTACTTCGTCATCGGGAGCGAGATCTCCTTGATCTCGGCCTTGAGCGCCTGCATCTGGATGATCGCCGTCCGCACCGCGAGCTCGACCTCCTCCAGCGGATCGTGGCCGGCGATCATCTGCATCATCACGGCCGCGTCCCGCACGTCCTTCGTGACCGGCCCGATCTGATCGAGCGACGAGGCGAAGGCCACCAAGCCGTAGCGCGACACCCGGCCGTAGGTGGGTTTGAGGCCCACCACGCCGCAGCAGGCGGCGGGCTGCCGGATCGAGCCCCCCGTGTCCGACCCCAGCGCCGCCACGCACAGCTCGGCAGCCACGGCCGCGGCCGAGCCCCCGCTGGACCCGCCGGGGATATAGGCCAGGTTCCAGGGGTTCCGCGTCGGCCCGAAGGCTGAGTTCTCGGTCGAAGAGCCCATCGCGAACTCATCCATGTTGGTCTTGCCGATCAGGTAGTACCCATACTCTTTCATGCGGGCCACCACCGTGGCATCGTACGGCGGCACGAAGTTCTCCAGCATGCGCGAGCCGCAGGTGGTCTTGACACCTTCGGTACAGATGTTGTCCTTGACCGCGATCGGCATGGCCATGAGCGGCGTGGTCTTCCGCCACTTGCTGAGCGTGTAGTCGAGCTCGTTGGCTTCCTTCACCAGCGCGTCTCTCTTCGCCGTCGTGATGTACGCCTTGATCTTGGACTCGACCAGCATGATGCGCTGGAAATAGGCCTTCACGATCTCGACGGCCGAGACTTCGCCCTTCACGAATTTGTCCTTGAGCTCGAAGAGCGTCATCCTGCGTAGCGACATCTAGGACACCACCCGGTTCTTCTCGTCCACCTTGATGATGCGGGGCTCGTGCCGCTTGATCTCATCCTCGTTGTAGAACTCGTAGCAGAAGATGATGATCTTGTCGCCCACCGCGCCCTTGCGGGCCGTCGGGCCGTTCAGCGAGATCGTGCCGCTCCTCCGTTCGCCAGGGATCACGTAGGTCGTGAACCGCTCCCCGTTGTTGAGGTTGGAGATCACGACGGCTTCGTAGGGCAGGATGCCAGCCGCTTCCAGCAGCGATTCGTCCACGGTCAGGCTGCCCTCATACTCCAGGCAGGCGTCGGTGACCGTCGCCCGGTGGATCTTCGATCGCAGCATCTGCCTGAACATCGTTAACGATCCTCTAAAATCTTCGGCACCCTGAAAAACCCCTCCGCCTGGTCCGGGGCGTTGGCCAGCGCTTGCTCCTGTGTGAGCGAAGGCTTCACTGCGTCCTCGCGAAACACGTTCTCGGTCGGCAGCACGGTCGCGGTCGGCTCCACGCCTTCGGTGTCCGCTTCCTTGAGCTGATCCATGTAAGTCAGGATCGCGCTGAGCTGGCGGGCGAACATCGCCTTCTCGTCCTCGCTGACTTCAAGCCTCGCCAGCTTGGCCGCGTGCTCAACCTGTTCCTTGCTGATCTCCACAGGGCTCGCTCCGCTCAGGCAAGAGGCGCGAGGCTAGAGGCTATGGGCTCTCTCATGCTCCTACCTATCGCCCCTTGCCCATTGCCTCGTGCCTAATGTCATTCGACCGTGACGCTCTTCGCCAAATTCCGCGGCTGATCCACATCGGTCCCCCGCAGCACCGCAATGTGGTAAGCCAGCAGTTGCAGCGGCACCGCAAAGAGGATCGGCGAGAGCAGCGGGTGCACGTCCGGCACGGTGAACACCGCGTCAGCCGCTTTGCCGAGCTCCCGCTCGCCCGCCGTGACAAAGGCGATGACGGGCGCCGCGCGGGCCTTCACTTCCATCAGGTTGCTCACCGTCTTCTCGTACAGGCGATCGCGCGGCGCCAGCACCACGACCGGCATGTCTTTGTCAAGCAGCGCGATGGGCCCGTGCTTCATCTCCCCCGCGGCGTACCCCTCGGCGTGGATGTAGGAGATCTCTTTGAGTTTCAGCGCGCCTTCCAGCGCAATCGGGTAGTTGATGCCCCGGCCCAGGTACAGGAAATTGCGCTTCGTGTGGTAGCGCTTGGCGATCGCGACCAACTCTGCCTCGCGGCCCAGGAGATGCTGGACGTGTGTCGGCAGGGTGACGAACCGGTCCAGCCACGCACGTCCCTCTTCGACCGACACGGTGCCACGCACCCGCCCCAGGTGCAGGGCCAGCAGGTAGAGCGCCATGAGCTGGGCCGTGAAGGCCTTCGTCGAGGCCACCCCGATCTCGGGGCCTGCGTGCGTGTACAGCACGCCGTCCGACTCGCGGGCGAGAGTGCTGCCCACCACATTGCAGATAGACACCATGCGGGCGCCCTGCCGCCTGGCCTCGCGGGCGGCCGCCAGCGTGTCGGCGGTCTCCCCTGACTGGGAGATCGCTATCAGCAGATCGCCAGGCCCGATCAACGGGTTGCGGTAGCGGAACTCCGAGCCAATGTCCACCTGGACCGGCGCCCGCACCATCTCCTCGATCAGGTACTTCCCCACCAGCGCGGCATGCCAGGAGGTCCCGCAGGCGACGATCCAGACGCGTTGCACGTCGGCGAACTGGGCCGGCGTCAATCCGATGTCGGGCAGGTCCGCCTCCCCGCGCTCGAAGGTGTAGCGGCCTCGCATCGTGTCCAGGATCGCCTGCGGCTGCTCGTGGATCTCCTAGGAAGACTACGTCGCGCGTATGGGCGAGGATCGCCGTCACGTCCGACGCGGCAAACGCCCCGTGATCGCTCATACTCACCACAAGCGGGCAGCCCGAGCGCGCGGCGATGATAGTCTGCGGCTCCTTCTCGCACAGAACGGCGATCGCATAGCTGCCGCGGACCTCCTTGGTCGCGGCGCGGACCGCCCCCTCCAGGCCGCGGTCGTCTTTCAGATGCCACGCAATCAAGTGGGCCATCACTTCGGTGTCGGTCTCAGACTCGAACCGGTAGCCTTCCTGCTGCAGGCGCGCCTTCAACGCCGCGTAGTTCTCGACAATGCCGTTATGGACCAGCACCAGCGAGCCCGACCGGTGCGGATGGGCATTCTGCTCCGACGGCTTGCCGTGCGTCGCCCAGCGGGTGTGGCCGATCCCGACGGTCCCATGCAGCCCTGTGCCATTCACAGTCTTCTCGAGGTTGGTCAGTTTGCCCACACTGCGGCGGACGTCGATCTTTCCGTCGCGGAGCACGGCCAGGCCGGCCGAATCGTAGCCTCGATATTCGAGCCGCTTCAGCCCGTCGAGCAGCAGCGGCACGACTTCCCGGCTCCCGATGTATCCGATGATGCCGCACATGACCGTGTCCTCAGCGCTTGCCCTTCCGCATTTTCTCCCGCATGCCCTTGGCCCAGCCTGGCTTGACCACCTGCCGGGCCCGCCCGAGCGCCAGCGCGTCCGCCGGCACGTCCTCCGTCACGACCGAGCCCGCCCCGATCATAGCGCCGCGCCCGATCGTGACCGGCGCCACCAGGGACACATCGCTGCCGACGAAGACATCATCGCCGATCACCGTCCGGTGCTTGTCGAAGCCGTCATAATTGCACGTGATGGTGCCCGCCCCGACATTGACGCGGCTACCGACCTGCGCGTCGCCGAGGTAGCTGAGGTGGTTGGCCTTGGCTCCAGGGCCCAGTTCCGTCTTCTTCAGTTCCACGAAATTCCCCACCTTCGCCCCGCGCTTGATGATCGTCCCCGGCCGCAAGTGCGCGAACGGGCCGACCGTACACTCCGCCTCCAGCCGGCTCCCTTCGATCACGCAGCTGTCCAGCACCGTGACGCCGTCGCCGAGCACACTCTCGACGAGCCGGCTGTGCGAGCGGATCACGCAGTCTTCGCCGATGATCGTCCGGCCCTCCAGCGTGGTGTGCGGGTGAATGACGGTGTCGAGACCGATCCGGACCTCCGGGTCGACGAAGCACGTCTCTGGCTCCAGGAACGTCGCGCCGGCCTCCATCAGCTTCCGCCGCACGCGGTCGCGCAGGATCCGCTCGGCCTCGGCCAGCTCGGCCCGCGTGTTGACGCCGAGCGCCTCGATCGAATCCCGGGCGATATACGCCGCCACTTTCCTCCCCTGCCGGATCGCCGCCTCGACGATGTCGGTGAGGTAGTATTCCTTCTGTGCGTTGGAGGATTTGAGCCCAGCCAGCGCCGGAAACAGGAACTCGCCTTCGACCACGTACGTGCCCGCATTGACTTCGGTCAACCGCCGCTCGGCCGGCGTGGCGTCCCTGTCTTCGATGATCCGCCAGACCGTCCCGTCGCGCCCCCGCACGATCCGCCCGTAGCCGGCGGGCTGGTCTAGGTGCGCCGTCAGCAAGGTCACCGTCGCCCGTTCGCGCTCGTGCGTGGCCAGCAGTGCCCGGACCGCCGCCTCCGTCAACAGCGGGGTGTCCCCGCTCAGGATCACGAACCGCCGGCCGTTCCACTCGTTCCCGCCGCGGCCCTGAAACGCCGCCTGGGCCTGCACAACGGCATGGCCGGTCCCGAGCCGGCGCGCCTGCTCCACCAGCGCCACCTTGCGGTCGGCCAGGAGGTCCTTCACACGTTCGGCCTGGTAACCGACGACGACTGCGACATGGCCCTTGGCGAGCGACTCCGCCAAGTCCACCGCATAGTGCACCATCGGCCGCCCGCACACCGGATGGAGCACCTTGGCCAGCTTGGACCGCATGCGGATGCCTTGACCCGCAGCGAGGATGATGGCGGCGAGCCTGCTCATGTCTTCCTGCCGGTGCCCGCCCCGACCGCCTCCGGCACGCGGGGGATGTACATCCCGCCGGAAAACATCATCTTCATCGCCTCATCCACGCTCATATTCACGGGAATCAACTCGCTCTCCGGGACAAAAAGCAAATAGCCGGAGGTCGGATTCGGCGAAGTCGGCACGTACACGTTGATCACCCGGTCCGTGCTGATATCCTGCACCTCTCCCGGCGTGACCCCGGTCACCAGGGCCAGCGCGTACTGGCCCTTGCGCGGGAACTCGATCAGCACGACCCGGCTGTATTTGGCAGCGCCCTTGTCCTGGTCCTGAAAGGACAGGACATCCATCATGGACTTGATGGTGGTGTATATCCCGCGGACCAGCGGCACCTGCTGCAAAATGCCCTCCCAGAAGGCCACGATCCGCCGGCCCATGAAGTTCGTGGCCAGCAGGCCCCCGAAGAAAATCACGGCGACCAGCAACAGGATGCCTTGACCCGGAATGTAGCGCTGCGGGAAATACTTCTCAAGGAAATCACCTAGAAGGCTGTCGAGAGTAATGAACAGGGTCTTGAGAACCAGGACCGTCCCCCAGATTGGCACGATGACCAGGAGGCCGGTGATAAAGTAGCGTTTCAGCGAGACTTTCAGCATGCCGTCGACTCAGATCAGCACAATCCTGTCATGATACAGAGTTTTACTCGGCCGTGCAAGCGGATAGATTGCTATTTCTCAACAAGTTGGACTATGATCACCGCGTCGTCTGGCGCGCTCGGAGCGAAGGGGAATCAACGGTGCCGCGTGGTGGTCTCAAGCGAGGGTTTTTCCTGAGCTTCGAAGGGATCGAAGGCTGCGGCAAGACCTCTCAACTCCACAGACTCGCCCGGCGCCTCCGGGCACTCGGCTACCAGGTCGTCGAGACGCGCGAGCCCGGCGGCGCACCCATCAGCGAGCAGATCCGGACTATCCTTTTGGACCACAAAAACCGTGGCATGGAGGCCCGCTGCGAGCTCTTGCTCTACCTGGCCAGCCGCGCCCAGCACGTGGCCGAGACCATCCGCCCGGCGATGGAGAAGGGCACCGTGGTGCTCTGCGACCGCTTTGCCGACGCGACCATGGCCTATCAAGGCTACGGGCGCGGGCTTGGCCCTGTCGTCGTCGCCCGCTTGAACCGTTTCGCCACCGCCGGCCTTGCGCCGGACTTGGCCATCCTGCTGGACGTCCCGGTGGCGGTCGGCCTCGCTCGCAAGCGCCGGGCCGGCGGCCTTGACCGCCTCGACCGGGAACACGCCTCGTTCCACGAAGCCGTGCGGCGGGGCTATCTCCGCATCGCCAGACAGAACCCGCGCCGCGTGCGCGTGGTGGACGGTACCGCCTCCGAAGACGTCGTGGCGCGCGCAATCGACCAGATCGTGCAGCCCCGGCTGCAGGCCCGGCGGTCCGGCTTGACCCAGGTCGAACCCCATGCCGTTTGACACGATCATCGGCCACGAGCGGCCGAAGCGGTTCCTCCAAGCTGCCTTGCGGAGCCAGCGACTGGCCCACGCGCTGCTGTTCCACGGCGAGGAGCAGATCGGCAAGCTGCTGACGGCCCGCGTGCTGGCGCAGGCCGTGAACTGCGAGGCTAGCCCGACGCCGGATCCACCGGACGCCTGTGGCGTGTGCCGGTCCTGCCATCAGATCGAAACCGGAGCGCACCCCGACGTGACGATGCTGACGGCGACGAGCGGCAAGGGCGAAACCGATCAAACGCGCGAGATCGAGTCGCGCTTCATCTACCGGCCCCTGATCGGGCCACGCAAGATCGTGATCCTGGACAACGCCGACTTGCTGCGGCGGGAAGCGGCGAACGCCTTGCTCAAGACGATCGAGGAGCCGCCGCCCGACAGCCTGATCATTCTCGTCTCCTCACGGCCCGAGGCCCTGCTGCCGACGATCCGGTCGCGCTGTCAGGAGATCCGGTTTGCGCCGCTGGCCCTGGACCAGGTGGAGGCTGCGGTTCGGCGACAACGGGGGCTGCCGGAGCCGGACACCCACTTCCTTGCCGTCATAGCAGGAGGCCGGCTCGGGCTGGCCCTGGAGGCCGATCCGGAAGCTCTCCGCGCCGAACGGGCCGAGTTCCTCCGGCTCGTGAGCCCTGAATCGGTGGAGCGCACCGGCGCGCTTCTGGCGGCGTGCGAGGCAGTCGCGAAATCCGACCAGGCGGAGGCGGCGTTCGGATGGCTCGCCACCTGGTTCCGCGACCTGGTCCTTGTGAAGGTCGGCGGCGACCGCGCTCGTCTGGTGAACTCCGACTGCCAGGCAGAGTTGGGGGCGCTGGCTTCTCGCCTGCCGGTTGCAACGATGGTGGACCTCGCTGCCTATGTGGAGTCCATGACACGCGGCTTGGATCGTAACCTCAACAAGCAACTGCTGCTGGAGGGCCTGCTTTTGCGGCTTCGGGCAGCGCTTCAACCCAAGGCCGCCTGACCCCAATTCGAATGATCAAGACGTTCTACATCACCACGCCGATCTACTACGTCAACGATGTCCCGCACATCGGCCACGCCTACACAACCATCGCAGCCGACGTGCTTGCGCGCTACCACCGGCAATGGGGGCACGATGTCTTCTTCCTCACCGGCCTCGACGAGCACGGACAAAAGGTCCAGCAGGCCGCGCAGAAGGCGGCGATGGATCCCAAGGCCTACTGCGACCGGCTCGCACCCCAGTTCCAGACCCTCTGGAAGCGCCTCAACATCTCGAACAACGCCTTCATCCGCACGACCGACCCCAAGCACAAGGCTTACGTCCAGAAGACGCTCAAGGCCCTCTATGACAAGGAGTTGATCTACCGAGCCGACTACACCGGCTGGTACTGCACCTTCGACGAGCGTTTCTGGACCGAAAAGGATGTCGTGAAGGGGCTCTGCCCGGATTGTAAGCGGCCAGTCGAGCGGCTGAGCGAGAGCAACTACTTCTTCCGGATGAGCCAGTATCAGGACCGTCTCATCACGTACATCCAGGATCATCCGGACTTCATCCAGCCGCAGTCCCGCAGCAACGAGGTGCTCGGGTTCCTCCAGAAGCCTCTGGAGGACCTCTCCATCTCCCGTCCCAAATCACGCCTGTCCTGGGGAATCGATCTCCCATTTGATTCCAACTACGTCACCTACGTGTGGTTCGACGCGCTGGTGAACTATATCTCGGCGCTGGAGTATCTGACGCCGAAGCCTTCTTTCGAGAAGTACTGGACCACTCGCTCTGCGGAAGCGGCGGGCGACCGCACCGTCTTGCACCTGGTCGGCAAAGACATCCTGACGACGCACGCCGTCTACTGGTCCACGATGCTGATGGCCCTGGAGCTGCCGCTTCCCACCACGATCTTCGCGCACGGATGGTGGACGGTGAGCGGCGAGAAGATGTCCAAGAGCCGAGGGAATGTCGTGGACCCGAACGTCGTGGTGGAGGAGTTCGGTGTAGACGCGTTCCGCTATTTTCTGCTGCGCGAGGTCCCCTTCGGCCAGGACGGCAATTTTTCCCGAGAGGCCTTGATCGGCCGGATCAACACGGACCTGGCGAACGACCTCGGTAATCTCCTGAACCGCAGCTTGACCATGATCGAGCGGTTCGCGCAAGGCACGGTGCCCGCCCACACGCACGCCGCCGACACCGAACTGGAGATCCGGCTTCGCAAGACGATAAACGGCCTTTTCGCATCGGCCGAGCGCCACATTACGAACCTGGAATTCAACCGGGCGCTGGAAGCCATCTGGGAACTGGTCCAGCTCGGCAACCAGTACATCGATAAAAGCGCGCCCTGGACCCTGGCGAAGAAGACCGCGGACAAGGCGCGCCTCGATACCGTGCTGTACCACGGCTCGGAAACTTTGCGCATCCTCAGTCTGGCCCTCTATCCGTTCATGCCGCAGACCACCCAGGAGATGGTCCGGCAACTCGGCCTCACGTCCGATCTCTCGAACCCGAACCCCGACGAGCTGAACTGGGGATACCTGAAGCCGGGCACCAAGATCGCGAAGGGTAACCCTCTCTTCCCCCGCATCGAGACAAAGGCCCAACCCCAAGGA
>VBOK01000099.1 GCA_005877565.1 Nitrospirota bacterium | reverse complement strand
CTTGAGAGGTTCCCACAGTAGCCTGAGGAAGACCGTGTGCCAGGCGAGGACGACCGAGTAGCCGACCGAGATGCCGACGTACAGATGCTCCCCCAGCTTGAACAGCGGGTTATCCTTATACAGAAAGCTATAGATGAACAGGGTCAGCCCGGCCGCAACCCAGGCTCCCAGCAGCGTCTCAGTGGGCAGGACAGGGCCGGGCATCAGTTCGCCTTGCCTTTCTCCCCGCGCAACACGAAATAGAACACGTTGCACAGGAGCACCAGGATGATGATCACGAAATGGGTGGCGGACTGGGCGTCCATGCCGGCCATCGCCGTGCCCTTCCGTTTGATCAACGTCTCGTACTCAGCCGCGCCCTGGAGCCCGCCGATCAGGCCGTTGATCTGGCCGCTGCGCAGGAAGGGGTAGAGGCCAGGCGCAATCACGCCGGTGGAGCCCCCTGCCATCTCGAAGCGGTACTTGTCCTTGCCGAAGACGTACCACATCTCGATGCCCGGGTTACCGGCCGCCAGGCTGACCATGTAATTCACGTCGCGAAGATTGCGCACTCCAGCCAGCACAGGCATTCCTTGTGTCGGGGTCTTCTGGTAATCGGAGGGGAACGCCTGGTAAAGATCCTGGCCCATCGCGATTACCAAAGAGCCGGCCCCGGGGCTCCAGCCCAGAAAGACATAGTCCTTGCCGCGCTCCCTCCCCATCTCAGCCGCCACCCGCGAAAAGATATCATCAGCCAGGCCCGTGCCGGTGAGCCAATGCGTCATGCCGATCACCCGGAGATTTTTGCGGAAGGCGTGACGGAGCAGCGCGACCGCCTGCGGCTCAAGTTCCGGCTTGGAGGACGGGTCAAAATCGAAGGAGAGCAGGAAGACCGAGCGCTCGGGCAACGCCTCGATGTAATCATAGACGGCCCGCACCTCCGGGGAGATCTTGATCGGCAGGCCGAAGGGCCGGAGCAACGGCAGCAGGACCGCCGCGGCGATCAGCAGGAAGATGATCCGCCGGTCGATCCCGATCATGCGGCGGGCAAAGTCCTTCACTGGTCCCTCCCCCCGCCAAGGTACGCGCGTTCGATGCCCAGGATGATCTTCAGCGACAGGGCGACCTGTCCCATGCTCACGCCGATGAGAATGGCGCGCCGGACCGCGCTGTTCACCTTCGGGAGAGCGGGCCCGGAAGGCACGGTAGGCCGCTGAGGCGATGAAGAACGCCAGGATCGAAAACATCGTTCCCTGGAGGGGGACCATCATGTTGTCGTAGAGCCATCCAAGGCCTGTCTTCGCGCCATCCACGGTGGTTTCGCCCCTGCTCCAGAAGCCGACCACGATGGTCACGACCATGGTGATATAGAGCACCAAGCTGTATCCCCAGCCGGGCACCTGCCGCTTGATCTTGACAGCATGGACGTGGAAGAGGCTGGCCAGCCCCAGCGCCAGCGCGAACCCTGAAATGATCTGCATCCACTTGGAGACGTTGGTGATCGCCTCCTCGGAAACGGGATGGGGGACGTAGTACTGGATGGCGAACGCCACGCCCATCACAAAGGTGATGGCCAGCGGGAGTTGGCGCTTGAGGAAAATCACTTGAAGTCTTTGAACAGGTCCAGCAGGTAGCTGAACCAGTCCGTGTCCAGAAGCACGCCGACCGTCGCCAGGAAGGTGCCGAGGATGAGCACGCTCATGATCACGGCCTTGCCGATGTCCTGGCCACGCAGCGTCCCGACCAGGACCGGTTCGCGCGAGAGGTAGGCGCTGGCCGCGTAGAGCTCCTCCCCGATCAATGTGTAGTCGCAGGTGGTCACGAAGAACGGGAGTTGGTGATCCGAGTCGGTGCCGGCGATCTGGATCGCCCCGGTGCTGGCGCCGGTTTCGGTCAACAACAGGGACTCGGCGAAATAGGAGCCCATGAAAAAGTTCGCGGCCGGTTTCTCCCGCAGCATGATCCCGTCCACGGCCGCCGTGTAGCTGAACTGGTCGCTCGTGATGAAAAAGTTCGAGTCGTCCTTGTAGGCGTCCGGCCGGCCGGCTGCGATGTACGCCTCCTTGACGATCTCCTGACAGACCGCCATGACGATCGGATCGCGGTGCGGGACCTTCAAGCTCGTATCGTAGTGCGCCACCTTCTTGGCCACCTCACCGAGGATGACGGTGGCTGCGATGGTGGAGACTTCGTCCATCCCGCCGGAACCGGTGAGGTAGAGAATCGGGCGACCCATTTCCGTCGAGCGGCCGATCGCTTCCTCGACCGCGTCCAGGCCAGCGATGCGACGCAAGTGGACGTGGGGGTTCCGCCGCGCCGCTGCGATGCTCGCCAGCAGGACGCCCATGAACACCACGACAAACGCGAGGTTGTTCGCCTGCGCCGTGTTGAACATATCGGGAGCGGCCTTCGCCTCGGCCACCTCCGACCAGACTTCCTGATCGCCCGCCCGCACAAGGAGCTTCACAAAATAGGGCTTCCCGTCTTCGATCGGAAAGGCCTGGGAGGAGACGAGCTTCACATAGTGGTCGCCCTTACCGGCCGGCTGGGCCCACCATGGAAAGTCCCCCGGCTTCACGTAGCGCGTGTTGGAGGGAAGCTCCGCGACTTTCTTGAACGGGGCGGCAGGGCTCTCCGCCATCCACACCTGGACAATCCGGTCTGCGCGGTCGTCGGGGGAGGCTTTCCAGGCAAGACTCAGGCTCTTGCCGGCATCGTTCGGGGTATCCAGGGCCCGAAAGCCTTCCGGCGCAGGGGTAGCTGCCAGCGCCGGTGTGCCCAGGAGTAGCAGCATGAACAGGAACAACGCGGGAAGAATCACTTCTCTAGAATCAGCTTGACGCTGATGGCTCCACCCAAGTCACCTTCCTTCGCCCCCTCCTTCATGTAACCCGAGATGTCCTTCTCACCTTTCGGCTCCCCGTGACACGGAAGACAACCCTTGAGGTAGAACAGCGGCAGCATGACCCGGATGGCCTTGCCGCTATCCACGGTCTCGCTGATGATCTTCTCGCCCTGGCGGGGATAGTTCGGAGCGGCGAACGCCTTGAGGACCTTCTCCTCGAACTCATCCGGCGTATTCTTGGGGTTCCGCGGAGGATTCATGGTCTGCTTGAGGTACACCCCTGTCTTGGTACGGAACTTGGCCGCCGCCTGGGTGCCAAAGGTGGCGGGAATGAACCCTTTGAAGCCCACCCCCTGCTTGTTGATCACGATCTGGTAATCGGACACGACCTGCTTTTCTGCGTCGACAAGCGCGGGCAGGAGCTTCTTGGCTAGCTCCGGAACCTTTTCGGTCTTCAGGTTGACAAGGTCCACGTTCGCCCGCTCCTTGAACTTGGTGATCAACTGTTTTTCGAAGACTTCGGGCGTAAAGCCCTTGTCTCCCCTTTCAGGGTCGTTGATCAATGACTGGTTCGTCCCGACCGTGACCCGACCCACGTCCAGCAGGATCGCCAGCAGCCGCCCGGTCTCAATCACCTCAGAATTGGCACAGGCTTTCGGTGGCAGGAGAAGTTCGTCCCCCAGGAAAACCGTCACTAAGGCTATAACGATCGCTCTCGCTCTGCTCATAGCCACCTCCTTTGGTTTATTTCAACGCCAGCTTGACGCTAATGGCTCCCCCCAGTTCCCCTTCCTTCCCTCCCTCCTTGATATAACCGGAGATGTCCCGTTCTCCTTTGGGCTCGCCATGACATGCAAGACACCCTTTCAGGTAAAAAAGAGGCAGCATCACGCGGACGGCCTTCCCGCCATCCACGGTCGCGCTGATGACCTTCTCGCCTTCGCGCGGGTAGTTGGGATCGGCAAACTTTTTCAAGGTCGCCGCTTCAAACTGATCAGCTTTGTTCTTCGGATTCCTCAGCAGCTCATCGACGGTGGTCTGCCTCAAATAGAAACCGGTCCTGGCGGTGAAGATCGCCGCCGCATGGGTGCCGAAGGTGGCCGGGATGAAATTCTTGAACCCCATCCCCTGTTTGTTGATGATAGGCTGGTACGTGACGACGGTCTTCTTGCTCGCCTCGACAAGCATCGGCAGGAGCTTCTTCGCCATCGGCGGCACCTTCTCATTTTGGAGATCCTGCAGATCGACACCGGACCGTTCCTTGAATTTGACTAAGAGCTTCTGCTCGAAGACCTCCGGTGTGAAGCCCTTGTCTCCCTTGTTGGGATCGTTGATGAGAGCCTGGACCGATCCGACCGTCACGCGGCCGGAATCGAGCAGGATCGCCAGCAACCGTCCGGTCTCAACAAGCTCCGGGTTGGCAGCAACCGACGAAGGGTAGAGTCCCACGATAACAAGAACGAGCAAGAAATACATCAGAACAATCTTTTTTTTCATCGCCGCCCCCTCCTCCTCAGCCTTCGATCACTTCGATGTTCGCCCGCGGGATCACCGCCCGCGAACCGTCGGTGAACTGGACCTCCATCACGCGGACGCGGCTTTCCGTGGGAATCATCTGCAAGTCAGACGGCAAGCCCACGACCTGGCCGATCCGTCCGAAGAAGGGTGCCCGGATGACGCGTACCGGGTCGCCGATCTTGATCCCACCCCTCGCCTTTCCCCATTGGCCGGTTTCGATGCCCTGGATCTGCTCGCCGGGCGCCAGCGGCACGATGATTTCCGGACGGATGACCCCCGCACGGATCTGCGTCGCGCCGGAGATGGACGCCTTGCGTCCGTCCAGCTTCCGCAGCAACTCGAAGGTCCGGTGGGCCATCGGGATGCGCCCGAACCCTTCGGTCAGGACCAGAGTAAAGCCGACGGTTTCCGTTCCCGTGATGGCTACGCCAAGGTCATAACCCAGGAGCGCCCGCAAGTCCTTGTCGTGCATCCCACCGACGACGATCCCCCTGACACCGACAGCTTTGGCCCACGCGAGGGCCTCGGCCCCGACAAAGGCTCCGCCTACTACGATCTTCCCCGCATGGGCGGACGTGAAGTGCGCGGCCGTCACATCATCCTCCGGCGAAGCGACCCCCACGGCCAGGGTTCCCCAGGTCTCCCCGCCGATCCCGAAGATTCCTTGGATAAAGGCGCACGTCGTCTCAACCCGCACACCCTGGCCCGGCAGCACCTCCGCAACCGTGCCGTCGAGATAGGCGAAGAGCTCCACCGGCCGCGGCGGTTCCCGCAGGATGATCTGCCCCGTCGTCGTTGAAATGGTCTCCACGGTCCCGGTAATGGGAGAGCGCACCTCCGTCTTGAACCACTTGATGAAGGGTTTGGTCTCCGCCAGAACGTCGCCTTGCTGGATCCGGTCTCCTTCCCGCTTGATCACGTAATCGGGCAGGTCTTCAGGCAGGATGCCGAGCTGATTGACAAGATTCACCACGTGGACTTTGCCGGGCAATTCCGCGCGAGCCACGACCGTCGCCGAGGTGACAGCCTCGCCAGCCTCGACGAGAACCGTGCCAGACAGCGGCAGGATCCGCTTCTTGGAGACGACGGTTCGCGGCGTGACGGCGAGACCCGGTGTGTAGGTGTGTGCCATGGGTCAGCGAGAGGTTCCACCCCCACCCATCCCTCCCCCCTCGAGGGGGAGGGTGTGGGTGGGGGGGTATAAGTTCAGCGAGGCGTGCCAGTGCTTCAAGGCGCGCACCCGCTCCTCCGCCTTCGTGGGCAACTGCAGCGGCCGCCCGCGCCCGTCCAGCACCACACCGACGACGCCCCCCCTGGCGCGCCGCTCGACCGGTACGCCCTTGCCCTCGCCCAAGTCCACGGACCGGGCCGGGATCATCGAGACCGTTGCCTCTTCCCCGACTGCGAGGGGAAACAGCCGGACCTCCCCGAAAGCCAAGGTTCCTTTCACCAGCTCTCGTCCGCTCGGAAACGTGATCGTATAGTCCGCGCAGCGCTCCCCCCAGGCGCCTTGCCCGATCGGCGCCACGCACGTGCCCAGCTGGATCAGGCAATCCCGAACGAACACGTCGGTCGCGGCCTGCTCGTTGACGGTGGAGAGCACCCCCAGATGCGGCATCATGAAAATGCTGTCCACGGCCAGTTCGGTGAACCCGAACGGCTCGTACGCGTCGACCATCATCAGCAGGGACTGCACCCGGCGCGGGGCATGCGAGAGGATACCCCCGCTGCCGACGATCAGATCGAGCTGCAGCATGTCCACGAGTGTCTCTCCCGACGCCTTTTGCTCGAACACATCAGAGATGGACCGCTCCTGCTGGACCCCCTTCAGCCCGGTCGCCAGGGACTTGTGGTGAATGAGCGCTAGGCGCAGGGCCTCGCGCGCGATGGCCTGCTCGATCTGGAGCTCGTCCAGGGTCTGCGGGACCGTCGTCGGACGGATCATCTTGTTTTTGATCCGGTTGCGCAAATCCTGCTCATCGATCGAGAACGGCACCCAACGCATGATGTTGTCGAGCGTCGCCTCGGCCAGCACATTCGAGATGCTGTAGCTCATGCCCAGATTGGCCGAGACGGTCCGGTTGAAGATGCCATGAAATACCGAGAACACGTCGGTGGTCGCCCCGCCGATGTCCACGCCGATCAGGTTGATCCCCTGTTTTTTGGCGATGGTCTCCATGATGAGCCCCACCGCCGCCGGGGTCGGCATGATCGGCGCGCCGGCCCAGGAGATGAGCTTCTTGTAGCCCGGTGCCTGCGCCATGACGTGCTCCAGAAACAGGTCGTGGATCTTCGCGCGGGCGGGCCCGAGATTCTCTTTCTCCAGCACGGGCCGTAAGTTCTCGGTGATGGTCAGCGCGGTCTTCTTGCCGAGGATCTCGCTGATGCGCGCGCGGGCGTCCTTGTTGCCGGCGTAGATCAGCGGCAGGTTGTAGCTCATGCCGAGCCGCGGACGGGGCTCGGCAGCCGCGATGTATTCCGCCATCTCCACCACGTGCGTCACGGTGCCGCCGTCCGTTCCACCGGAGAGCAGAATCATGTCCGGACGCAGCGAGCGGATGCGCTCGATCTTCTCGTGCGGCAGGCGCCCGTCGTTCGAGGCCAGCACGTCCATCACGATTGCCCCAGCCCCGAGGGCGCACCGCTGGGCGCTCTCGGCCGTCATGCTCTGCACGACCCCGGCCACCATCATCTGAAGTCCGCCTCCGGCGCTGCTCGTGGAGATGTAGATGTCCACGCCGACCTTCGGATCGCCACTCGCCCCGCTCGGGGTGATGATCTTCTCGCCGTCGAGAATCTTGCGGCCGGAGAGATCCTCGATCTCCGCGATCGCATTGAGGACCCCGCGGG
>VBOK01000157.1 GCA_005877565.1 Nitrospirota bacterium | reverse complement strand
CCTCGCCTTCCAGGATCACCGTCAGAATGTCCCGCTGGGCCTTCTCGTCATCCACGACCAGGACATGGCCGGTAGTGGTCATGCCGCCACCTCGACGCGCTCCACCGGCAGGCTGATGACCACATCGGTGCCCTCATTCGGGCGGCTGCGGACGCTGATCCGGCCCCGATGCTCCTCCACGATCTTCTTGGTGATCGCCAGCCCCAGGCCGATTCCCAGCTTCTTGGTCGTGAAATACGGGTTGAAGATGCGGTTGAGGTCTTCCTCGCTGATGCCGAGTCCGGTATCCGAGATGATGACTTCGACAGTCCCGTTGGGCTCAGACGCGTGCCCCTCGCGCCTCGTCTCGGTGCAATGCTGAGTGGTGACGCGCAAGCGCCCGCCGGCGGGCATCGCCTGAATGGCGTTCAGCACCACGTTCATGAGGCAGGTTTTGATCTGCACTGGATCGGCCTGCAGCCGCGGGATGGGGGTCGCTTCCGACACCTCGATGGCGATCCCCTGCTCGACGGCCTTCTGGTGCGCGAGTCCGACTACTTCCCGGATCAGCGCCACCAGGTCCACGTCGCTCTTGTTGAGCGCCAGCGGCTTCCCGACCGTGAGGAAATTCTCGATCATGCCGTTCAACCGGTGGATCTCGGCCTTGATATTGGACATCAGCGCCAGCACCTCGGTGGCACCTTCGGGCCGCCCGCTGCCCAGCCGGGTCCGGATGTGGTCGATGCTGAGGTTCATGAAATTCAAGGGATTGCGGATCTCGTGGGCGATGCCCGACGCCAGCTTGCCCACGGCGGACAAGCGTTCGGCCTCCCGGAGGCGCTCTTCCAGCTCGCGGTGCTGGCGGAGCTTTTCCACCATCTCGTTGAAGCTGCGAGTCAGCTCCGCGATCTCGTCCTCGCCCTCGACCTCGATGGTCTTGGTGAGATCGCCGGCGGCGACGTGTTTGGCTGCCGTGACCACGTCATGGAGCGGCTGCGTGTACTTCCGCGCGAGGTAGAGCGAGACCAGAATGCCGAGCGAAAAGATCACCACCGTGACGGCCACTCGCTTGTACAACGATGCCTTGGTCGTCTGCGCCACATCGTCCAAGGTGAACGTCACGTGGATGTACCCGAGCACCTCGTTGCCGTCCACCAGCGGGGCCGTCACGTTGTATTCGCGCTGCCCCCTTTTGGTCACCGTGCTCTCCATCTTGCGGCCGAGTGGTTGCGGCGACTGGGTGCTGACGATGACCTCCTTCTTCTCCACGTCCAGCAGCTTGATCTCCTTCACCCCTTTCTTCCCCAAGCGGGCCATCAGTTTCTGAAAGGCGGCCGGGTCCGGCTCGCCGGACAACTGCTCGACGCTGACGGCCGTGGCGTTGGAGAGCTCATTGATGCTCTCTTCCATCTCCTGAACCAGCGCCTGCTGGGCCAGATAGGAAAGGAGGATGGACGCGGCGAGCGACAACACCAGGAGCGCGAGCATCATGATGACCAGCTTGGTGGTCAGACGGAGTCGGTGGAAGAGCTGGTTGTTGAGGGCGTGGAGCGTCGCCAGCATGATCAGGCCGTCCAGGAGGGAAGGACCGCGCGCAGCGCGGCCTGCGACACGCACCCTTCGCGAATGATCCGCGGGGGGCTCACGGTCGTATCCACCACCGTGCTGGGGAGCCCGCCGGGCGTCGGGCCGCCGTTGACGATCAGATCAACAGTGGCCCCGAAGGCGTGCTCCACCTCCTCCGCCGTGGTCGCCGGCGGCTGCCCGGTGCGATTCGCGCTGGTGCCGGTCAGGGGGCCGCCGATCATTTCCAGCACCCGCTGCACGTCAGGATACGCCGAGTGCCGGACACCGACGGTGCCCGTCCCAGCGGTGAGCACCGAGGGTACCGCCACCGCGGCTCGGAAGACGAGCGTCAGCGGGCCCGGCCAGCAGGCCTGGATCAGCCGCTCGGCAGCGGGCGTGATCTCCGAGACCAGAGCCTGCAACTCATGGCGGGAGCGGATGAGCACGAGGACGGGGCGCGTCCGCGGGGGCCGGCCCTTCAGGTCGTACAGACGCTGGACGGCCGGGACGTTGAAGGGATCAACGCCCAGCCCATAGAACGTTTCCGTGGGAAACGCGATGACGCCGCCGCTCCGGACTACTTTGCCGGCCTCCCGGAGCGAGGACTCGGAGATGCGCCGACTCTGGATAGTCGTTCCCATACGTGCGGCATTATACCATGGCCCGCGCCGTCACCGTTTGCTCAGAGTGCGCGCGCCGATATCGGAGCGGTAGTGCATCCCGTCGAAGCGGATCCGGCGCACGCCCTCATACGCCCGCTCGCGGGCAGCCGTGAGAGTGTCCCCGAGACCGGTGACCCCCAGCACCCGGCCGCCAGCGGTCACGACGCCGCCGGGTGTGCTGGCGGTCCCGGCGTGGAAGACGAAAAGATCATCTTGCCCTTCCGTCTCTGCGAGGCCGTGGATCGGGAGGCCCTTGGTCGGCGAGCCGGGATAGCCAGGCGCGGCCAGCACCACGCAGACCGCCGCGCGATCGTGCCAGTCGACCGTAAGGCGGTCCAGTCGGTGCTCCGCCACCGCCGTCAGGATCTCCAGCAAGTCGGTCTTCACCAGGGGCAACACGACCTGGGCTTCCGGATCACCCAGGCGCGCGTTGAATTCCAATACTTTCAATTCGTCGCGCACGATCATCAGCCCCGCGTAGAGCACGCCGTGAAAGGGACTGCCGAGCCGGGAGAGGCCTTCGATGATCGGCTCCAGGATCGTACGCCGGACCTGATCCACGAGATCGCGGGTGGCGATGGGCGCAGGCGCGTAGGCGCCCATGCCCCCCGTGTTGGGCCCGGTGTCGCCGTCCCCCACCCGCTTGTGGTCCTGCGCCGGCGAGAGGGGTATGACGGTCTTGCCGTCCGTGAAGGCCATCACCGTCAGTTCCACGCCGTCGAGAAACTCCTCGATTACCACCCGCGATCCGGCCTCGCCGAAGGCGTTGCGCTCCAGCATGGCACGGACCGCGTCGCGGGCCTCCGTCCGGGTGCCGGCGACGATCACCCCCTTGCCCTGCGCCAGCCCATCGGCCTTGACCACGATCGGCATGTCACGCTGCTCGAGGTAGTTGAGGGCCGGGCCGACCGCCGTGAACGTCTGCGCGCCGGCGGTGGGGATGCCCAACCGGACCATCAGGTCTTTGGAGAACGCCTTGCTCGCCTCGATACGGGCGGCCGCCTTATGCGGGCCGAAGATGAGCAACTTGTCCTTGCGGAACTCATCCACGATGCCGGCGGCCAGGGGCGCTTCGGGCCCGATGACCGTGAGGTCGATGCGCTGACTGCGGGCGAAGTCACGCAAGCCGGCCAGATCGTCAGCCGCCAGCGGCACGCATTCGGCGATTCGAGCGATCCCCGGATTACCCGGCGCGCAGTAGAGCTTTGTCACCCGCGGGCTCTGGGCGACCTTCCAGGCAAGCACATGCTCCCGCCCGCCTCCACCGACAACGAGAACCTTCATGGAATGAGAGACCTAATGCCTGAAGTGACGCATGCCCGTGAGCACCATGGCCATCTGGTGCTCGTCCACGGCCTTGACCACTTCTTCATCGCGGATGGAGCCGCCCGGCTGAATGACGGCCGTGATGCCCGCCTGGGCGGCGGCGTCGATGCCGTCGCGGAACGGGAAGAAGGCGTCCGAGGCCATGACGCAGCCCTTCTGCGAGGTGCCCGCCTTCAGGGTCGCCAGCTTCACCGAGTCCACGCGGCTCATCTGCCCTGCGCCGATCCCGACTGTCCGGTCGCGCCGGGCGAACACGATGGCGTTGGACTTGACGTGTTTGCAGACCTTCCAGGCGAAGGCGAACGCGGCGTATTCCTCGTCGGTGGGCGCCCGCTTCGAGGCCACTTTCAGCGCCCGCACGTCCGCGATCGCGCCGAAGTCCCGGTCCTGCAGGATCAGCCCGCCGACGATCTTCTTGAGATCGAGCAGGTCCGGTCCCGTGCGCAGGTCGGTGCGGAGCTCGCCCACAGCCAGCAGGCGCAGGTCCTTCTTGCGCCTCAGCTCGGCCAGGGCGTCCTCGTCGAAGTCGGGCGCCACGACCACTTCCACAAACGTTGCGGTGATCTCCTTGGCGGTGGCGAGGTCCACGCGCGCATTGAACGCGATGACGCCGCCAAAGGCGGAGAGCGGGTCGGTCTCGCGCGCCCCGACGTAGGCGTCGCGCAGCGCGGGCCCGACGGCCACCCCGCAGGGGTTGTTGTGCTTGACGATGACTGCCACGGGAAGGGGCGCGTTCCCATATTCCTTGGCAAGTTCCAGCGCGGCATTGGCGTCGAGGAAGTTGTTGTAGGACATCTCCTTGCCGTGGAGTTGCCGCGCCTTCGCCACGCCCGGCTCGCTGCTCCCAAAATCGCGGTAGAAGGCCCCATGCTGGTGGGGGTTCTCGCCGTAACGGAGGCTCTGCACCTTCTCGAATTGCAGGGTGAGCAGGGACGGGAACCGCACCGGGCCGGGTGCGCCCTGCTGCTCGAGATAGCCAGCAATCATACCATCGTACCGGGAGGTATGGTGAAAGACCTTGCGGGCTAGCTCCCGGCGCATCGCCGGCGACACGCCGCCGGCGCGCAACGCCTCCAGCACAGGCCCGTAATCCGCCGGGTCCACCACGACCGTCACGTCCGCGTGGTTCTTGGCAGCCGAGCGCAGCATGGACGGCCCGCCGATGTCGATGTGCTCGATCGCCTCGTCGAGCGTGCAGCCCGGCTTGTTGATCGTCGCTTCGAAGGGGTACAGGTTGACCACCACCACGTCGATCGGCCCGATCCCGTGACGCTCCATCTCAGCGACATGCTTGGGATCGCGGCGGCGGCCCAGCAGCCCCCCGTGGATCTTGGGATGGAGCGTCTTGACCCGCCCGTCCAGAATCTCCGGCGAGCCGGTATAGGCGGCCACGTCGGTGACCGCAAGCCCGGCCTCCCGGAGCGTCTTGGCGGTCCCGCCGGTGGAGAGAATCTCGTACCCCTGTTCCTTCAATCCCTTGGCGAATTCGATGATCCCGGATTTGTCCGAGACGCTGACCAGCGCCCGTCTCACGCCCGTTTCTCCCTGTTGATGAGTTGAGAGTCTATCAGATTAGCAGGACTGGTGTATGGCACTCTACATCTTGCCCGCGTCCCGCAACGATTCCCGGAAGACACGGTAGAACTGATCGTTCTCCGCCACGGCCTGGCGGATGATCCCCCTGATCTTGGGCAGCTCCCATTCCCCGACCACGAAGTTGACGCTCTTGGCGAAGGCCATCATGTGGTCAAAGGTGCGGAACTGCGTGCCGACCAGCCCCACGCACATGTGCCGCCTCAGCGGCATCGTCATCGGCTGGATAGTCTGGAGCACCAGATTGCTCTCCTTCGACCCCCCGTATTCTTCGTGGATGATCACCAGTTCATAGCGGTTCGCCCGAACCCGCTGAACGGCGTCCTCCGGCTTGAGGGGAATGTGCACAATGTAGCCCAGCCCGTCGAGGGCGGTCTTCACCACTGCCCGATGGGGCGCCAAATCGATGCAGACCAAGGCCAGCTTGCGGTCCTCCACGAACTCGTCTTCCGCCGGCGAGGTGGCCAACCCCTCATCCTTGATGTCGGAGGAATCGAACTCCTCCATGGGTTCTTCAGGTTCCGGAGGCGGATGCTGAGTGAGGACGGGCACGGTCGGCGCGCCTCCGTGCCCCAGGGCTCGCGCCTGGTCAGGCATGGTGCTGACCCGGACCTTGGTCTGGCACTTGGGGCAGGTGACCCTGAAAACGGCGTTCTTCGGGACCTTCGCGTCCGGAATCGCGAGCTTGGTCGAACAGGACGTGCAGATGATTTCCATCGGCCTACTTCTTCTTCACCGTTTTGGCGTAGCCAGCGTCCAGGGTCAGGCCTTCGATGTCGGTCGTCTTCTGGCCGCGGGACTGCTTGACCTTGTCGAGGCCGCGCTGCACGACCGGCTTCCGGGTGGCGTACAGTTCGGCGGTCTCCTGCGTGATCAACCCCTCAGTATAGGCCTTGATGAGCGCCTGATCGAAGGTCTGCATGCCGAAGGGAACGCCGGCTTCCTGGATCTCGTAGAAGGTCTTCCCTTCGCTCTCTCCAATCAGTATGGATTCATGGGCCCGGATATTGTTGCCGAGGATGTCGTGGATGGCGACGCGTCCTCCCCCCACCTTGGGCAGTAGCCGCTGGCTGACGATCCAGCGGACTGTATCCGCGATGCGCTGGCGGACCTGCTTCTCCTCCTCTGGATCGAACAAACCGACGATGCGGCTGATGGTCTGGCCGGCGTCCACCGTGTGCACGGTGCTCAGCACAAGGTGGCCGGTCTCGGACGCCTTCAGGCACAGCTCGGCCGTCTCGCGGTCGCGTATCTCGCCGACGAGGATGACCTTCGGCGCCTGACGGAGCGCGGCGCGAAGGCCGTTGGCGAAAGTGTCGAAGTCGCCGCCCAGTTCCCGCTGGTTGAAGGTC
>VBOK01000156.1 GCA_005877565.1 Nitrospirota bacterium | reverse complement strand
TTCAATACTGCGCACCATCGTTTCGATGTCAAATCGCTCATCGACACGCCGTTGCGCCGCTTCACCGTATGCGGCCAAGAGACGCCGATCCCGCAGCAAGGTGAGGATGGCATCGGCCAGCGCTCGATCATCCCGAGGCGGAACCAGCAGGCCGGTTGCCCCGTCAGTGACGACGTCCGGGATGCCGCCGACACGCGTGGCAACGACGGGGCGGCCCATTGCCATCGCTTCGACCAAGGCCCGTCCCATACCCTCGTTGAGCGATGGAAGGACGAAGAGATCCAGGGCCGCTAGACATTCCGGTATATCATGCCGTGTGCCCAGAAACACAACGTGCGGGCTGATTCCCAACTCAGCCGTCAACTCCTTGAGCTCGCCACGTAACGGCCCGTCGCCAATGAGGACGACACACGCCTGTGGGAATTCGGCCAGCACTCGCGGCACGGCGCGGATAAGCCAGGTGTGACCTTTGATGGGAACCAGCCTGCCCACTGTACCAATGATCGGTCCTTCCGGCGGGAGTCCCAATTCCCTGCGCTTGAAGGTGGCATTCACCCGCATCGAGCGGAACGGTGCAAGGGAGTTCCCGCCGTGAATCGTCACAAACTTCTGCTGACCGGCAATCTTGTACCGGACATGCTCCTCTGCTCCCCGATCCGTCAGTGTCACGATGCGATCGGTCAGCCGGGCGAGGAACCGCTCGCCGAAGCAAACGAGCGAACTCAGGAACCGCCCGTAATAACCATAGAAAAGGTGCCCGTGCGGCGTATGGATCACCACGGGGATGCCGGCCAGCCAGGCGGCGAGGCGCCCCACTGCACCCGCTTTTGAGGTATGGGTATGCACCACCTCCGGTCGCACGCGGCACAGCATCCGCCACAGGGCAAAGGTGGCCCACGCATCCAGCACCGGATTGATCTCGCGCACCAACGGTGGCACTTGGAACACCGCCACGCCGGCCTGGCCAAGCTGTTGCAGATCGGCTTTCAGCAGCACGGCATCGTCTGCGGTCATTGTGTCTGGCCGTCCAAACGCGAGACTGACGCAGAACCGACCCCGATCATGCCCCAGCACCGTCTGGATAGTCTCGCGCGCCGACCCTCCGTGATCGAGTCGTGTGATGATATGAACCACCTTTTTCGGGGTTAGGCTGGATGGCTCAGTCTTCAGTGCTGTTCTCCTCGAGAATCCGCTCCAGCTGCTCGGCATGCAGATCCCACGTGTAGGTCTCTTCGACCAATCGTCTTCCGCAGGAGCTCAGACGGATCCGTTCCTCCGGGCGCTCGCGAAAGAGACGGAGGAGGCGCCACACACCCTTGGCAATCGCACCGGGGTCATGGCCCTCTGTAAGGAGGACAGGGTCCACTTGAGCCAGAATCTCCGGCGTTGCGCCCACCGGCGTACCGAGAACCGGCGTGCCGCAGGCCAGTGCTTCCACCGTCACCAATCCGAAGCCTTCCAGTTCGGCCGTCGGCAGGAGCATCAGATCGGCGGCTTGATAGTACCGCGGGAGATACTCTTCGGGGATGAAGCCGAGAAGTCGCACCCGCCCGGTCAGGTCGAGATTTCTGATCAAGCCCTCGAGCATCGGCCGCAAAGGCCCTTCCCCTCCGATGAGGACCAGGACGTCACGTAACTCCTCCCCCTGCTCGTTCAACGCGCGGAGCAGATTCTCCAGACCCATACGGGGACCCAGGTTCCGAACTGTGAAGAGAACCATGCAATCTGTAGGCAGGCCGAGCTGTCTCCGGATTGACGCCCGGTCGGCGACCGGATGAAATTTCCGGTGATCCACCGCGCCGGGGAGGAGGCATAGCTTGCTCTCGGGAATGTGGTGTGCGGCAAGCACGCGCTTCCTCATAAAATCGCTCATAACGATGACTCGTGAACACCGCCGCATGACCGCCCGCTCGACCCACCAGCGTCCATAGGCATTGAGTCGCCGCAGCATCCGTTCACCCGGCGTCTTGCCCGGCTGGTTCCGGGACAGGTACTCCTCATGAGCCAGGGACAAACACATGTAAACCCAACGCCGTGCTCGTGCGCGTTGAAAGATGATCGGTCCCAGCCCCGCTAATGATTGATGGATGAGGGTCGCATCAAAGTCGTGGCGAACCGCAGCGCCATTGAGCGCCCGCAGTGATCCCACAACCGACGAAAGGACGAAGGCGACTTCATTGCGCCGGGAGAACGGATACCGGTGTTCTGTGGCCCCGTCCACCGAGACGGCAAGCCTGGGGTCCTCGGCCATAGCACGGGTCACTACCGAAACAGCATGGCCGCGCTTGCCGAGCCCCAGCACCTGCTCCCGCAAGGTCCGTTCGGCTCCGTTGCGGGCATTCGCAGCCGTCACTTCGGAGAGGAAGAGGACATTCATCGCGTTGCTGCCGGTGGTGGTTTCTTTGCTTTAAAGATCATCTCACAAAACCCTACGTAGCGGCAGTCCAGGATTTCATACCCAATGGCCCGAAGACGTCTGGCGACCTCCTCTCGGGTGAAATGCGTGATATGTTCATGCGCATACGCGCCGAACAGGACTTTTCCATAGATCCACTCAAGCACCCACCAGAGCCAGCGGTTGTAGTCCGGTGTGCCAACTACCAGGATTCCGCCAGGCCGAAGGACCCGCCACATCTCCGACCAGATGTCATGGCAGTCAGGGACATGCTCGATCACTTCGGAGTTGATTACCGCGGCAAAGCTGCCCGTTCGGAACGGGAGCCGGTTGCAGCTCGCCCGGACCAGCAAGCGATGACGCGGCTTCAGCCAACGCAGTTTATGTTGGAGGATGTCCAGCCCAACCGCGTCCGGCAGGTCCTGGATGATCCGGCTGGATCCGCAGCCGATGTCCAGGACGCTCTTCCGGTCCTCCAGAAAGCCGAGGACGATCCGATGTCGCGTTCGTTGCCAGTACCGCTGCAGCCAGATCGGGCTGTCGAAGGCCCGGTGATCGTAATCGGCCGCAGCGACGGAGTTGCGCAGCTTCCACATCCGCACCAGGGTTTTCGTGAAGGCCCATCCGAACTTGAAGAGCCGCACGTGAGAGCGGCCGGAGCCCCGAGACATATAATGGAACGGAATCTCGAGGATGCGCCATCCTTCCGCATGCACCCGAATCAGGATCTCTTCCAACACGTCGAAGTCCCGCGCCACCAGCGTGAGTCCCAACAGCACGTCGCGATGGTACATACGGAACCCGCTGGAAAGATCGCGGAGCGGAAATGACAGGACGCGGCTGTAAGTGCGGTTCAGAATATGGCTCAGCAACCTCCGGAACCGGCTCATGTCAGCCCGCCCGCCTGGGACGTAGCGGGAGGCGATCAACACTTCCGCCTCGTCGCGCCGTCGCCAGAACTCTTCCAGGAATACCGGTCGGTGGGACAAGTCGGCGTCCGCGACGACAATCTCCGCCGTAAGGCCCAAGTCGGCGATCATCTCCTTGAGCGCTGGAAGGAGCAGTTCGATGTTTTCCCGCTCGTTCCAGGCAGGAATGACAACAGCCAGGTCAGGATGTTCTCGCGAATCATTGGTTCCAGTCTGAACAGGACGATCCGCGCCAGACACGCCGTCAAGCCTCCGGCCGCTTGGCGATGAATCCAAGGAAGTAGTCCCGCTCTCGGAGAGCCAGATCCACGCAGCCCGCTTCAAACTCAGCCCTTGCCCTGGCATCCACGACTTCAAAGCCAGCTTCCCGTAAATCCGCAAGCGCTTCATCAAGATCATACATGTGGAAGAAAACGGGATGGCGCGACTGGGCCTCACTGATCCTGGTGCTCCACCGGTCATTATCGCCCAAGCTAGTCCCCAGTCCAAGGCGACGGGCCAGCCGCCGGAAGCGGTTCACACAGGCGAAGTACAGCTGGAATTTCCAGTGGCAGCGACGGTTGTGTGTTGTCATAGCCAACTTTCCGCCAGGCCGCAGAGTTCGCCAAACCGCACGAAACGCCTGAACCCGCCCATCCCGTCCCGGCACGTGGGCAATAATCGCACCGAGCATGGCGACACCATCAAAGCAGGCATCACAAAATGGAAGCGAGACGGCATTCCCAACGACATAGGAACCTACTAGACCTTTCTTCTGGCCATACGACCGGGCGGCCTGAACCATCGCGAGCACCAAATCCATGGCGACAACCCGTAGCCCATGCTGAACCATGGCGGTGGCCTCACGTCCCCCACCGCAGCCAATGTCCAAAATCCGCTGCCCAGGTATGAAAGCTTGCAGGACCAGGGCTCCTTCAAAGGGGGCCAGACCTTCAGCCGCGATGGTCGAGAAGGCTGCCACTTCATCTGGATCCCCATATTTCAAGCGGACCGACGCTTCAATGTCAGACCGTTTCACGTGAGCCTTCCAAGCTTCTGATAGAGGCGATAACTCCAGGCCGCCGGTCGTTGCACCGCCTGTTCAAGCCATCGCCAACCCGCATAGACCCTCGGGCTGATCGCCAGATCATACTCTCCAAGAAAGCTGACCAACTCGGCGTTGAACCGTCGCTTGAACTCATACACGCCGTACTCGGGATCTTCAGGACTGGGTTTCGCCGAAACCACGCCCCGCATATCATACCAACGGCATCCCGCAGCCCACGATCGGCTGATGCCTGTCCACTGCAATAGATAAGACGCCATGAGGTTCTGATCCTCTCCGGTCGAGGCCCCATACATGTACCAGGCTGTCGGTCCGAACCTCAGGACTTGAATGACCGCCACTACCCGGCCGCCATGCTCGGCGAAGAGGTACTCACCCAAACCGGTCTGGACGCAGTGCCGCCAGATGGCTTCATGAAATCGGAGACCCCGGACGGGAAACCCTTTTCTGCGTCCACCTTGCAAAAGCAGCTGATGAAAGACCCGCAACGCGTTGTGATCGGTGCGCGGAACGATCACAACCCCCTTCCGCTTCGCCAGCCCGATGTTGTACCTGCTCTTGTGAGGCAACGCGGCCAGCAGGCCTTCCGGCCCTCCGTACCGGTCCACCGGAATTCGCATCACGTGAACGGGCTGCAAAATCCGAAACAGACCCTGTTTCTCGACTCGCTGAAAACCCATGCGCGTCAGGGCATCGTGCACATCCACCCGTTCTTCCGGCACAGCAGGGTCGGCCTGGACAAGGAAGACGCCCTGCTCACAGGCTACCTGCCGCAAAGCTTCAGCAAATTGCTCGACTTGCTCAGCCTGGCTCCAGTCAAGCACAGGGCCGCGCGGCATATAGAGTAAGCCGATACTCGTACCAGGTAGCCTTCGGCGAAGAAGCAGCGCGGCTCCGGTTGAGGCTGCCGCGACGAATGCGTCCCAGGCCTTGCCAGGGTCCTCGCTTCCGACAACGACGTTCAGGAGCCCCATACCATCACCCGGCCCCCTTCCTGCCGCGAACCACCTCGTCCAACACCGCAAGGATCGCGTCCGTCATTCGTTCCGAGCTGTACTCTACCGCCCGCTTGGTCCCACGCGAAGCCAGCATCTGCCGGCGCACCGGATCTTCGAGCAACTCGCGGAGCGCAACAGCCCACGCCTCTGGATCATCCGGGTCGCAAAAGATCGCAGCATCGCCGGCCAGCTCAAGAAGGGCTGGCGTGTTCGAGCACACAACCGGAGTGCCACACACCATCGCTTCGAGGACCGGCAACCCGAACCCTTCATAATGAGACGGAAAGGCAAAGAGCTCGGCCCCACGATACAGCGCCGGCAGATCATCGTCCGCCGCCACCCCTACCGCCTTGATATCGTCCCTCACCTCCGAGTTCTTGATGAATTCCTCAAGGTGCGTGGAGGGCGGGCCACCGACCAAGACAAGCGGGTGTCCTGCACGAAGCACTTTCGGCAGCCCGGCAAAGGCTCGGACCAGGCCGGGCACGTTCTTGTGAGGTTTAAAGCCGCCAACGTAGAGGACGTAGTCTTTCTTCAAACCGTAGCGGGTCCAAACCCCGACATCCGCCATCGGATCGCCGTGTGGACAGAAAGCTGGAGAAGACGCTAGCGGGATAACTCGAAGCTTGTCACGGTGTGCTCCCAGCAGTCGATGCACATCTCGGGCCGATGTGTGCGAATCCACCAAAACGGCCGCCGCTCGCCGCAGGACAAGCAGGCAGAACAAATGGAATGGCGGGTTCAGCCACAGATCGATGGGACGATCATTAAACCGGTCTTCCACGAAGAACGATAAGTCATGGATCGTGCTGACGACAGGGACACCGGCGAAGAGCGGCACTTTGATGTAGGGAGAATAGAAAACGTCGGCGCCGCCGCGCTTCAAGGCATAGGGAAGGGTGACCTGGTCCCACCACACCGTCCACCGCTCGGGAATCCTGACGACCTTCACGTTCTGGCCTTGTACCCGAACCTCACAAGTGGTATCCCCGATCAAGAGAAACTGGTCCTTGGGTCTGCTGAACGTACCGGCACGGAGAAATCCCTCCAGAAACCGACCGATCCCAGTGCGCCGGCCCGGCTGCCACTCCCGGATGTCAATTCCGATAGTCAATCCGCTTACGCCTGATTGTGGACGGCTCTTCCTCGACCGTCAGGGCGCGATGCTCGCCTTGATCCGGTAGATTCGGAGCTCACCGCCCAGGAAACCGCACCGAGGCTCCAGCGCACGGACACGATCTGGGTTGTCCATCCAGTCCGAGACCCCACGGGAGCCCGGATGGGTCGTGTACAACAACTCGCCGTGCTCTGCGAGCCACCGTTGGAACCGAAACGGCACCGGGTACTTTTCAGGAGCCCCAAAGAACCGAAGCATCTTCGCTTCGCTGTCGACGACATATTGAAAACCTCTTTGGGTAATCCATTCTGGATCGTACTCCAAAAGGCGCGGATCGCCCGTCTTGGACCCCGCTTCATATGCTTGCATATCATAAAAGGCATACCCTTTCCCAGGAGGCGTGGTCCGCAGGAGGAACCGCATGCGCGCACCGCCGGTCGGACGATCTTGCGTCGCTTCGGCCAGCAGTTCGTTCAACCGTTCGCCGGTCAGCGGCAGCGACATCCCGGTGGCGGTGCCCAGGATACGAGAGCCCACAGGGAGATGCTCGCGGATCCATTGCGCGGTCCGCTCTTGTGCGGTGGGGCGTTGCGCCTTGACCATCTCACAGACGGAAGCGAAGGCAGGTGAAACGATGCAAAGAAGCGCCAACGACCCCCGCACGACCAGCCGCTTCCACGGATCATGCGACAGAGCGGAACTGAGTGTGTCCAGCCCTGCTCCCGCGCAAAGGCAGAGGGCCGGTACGAGCGGCAGGACGAAGCCAAACTGGGCCAGGGACGCGGCGAAGGTCGGCACCGCATAGGCGGCAGCCGGCACCAAAGCCACGACCGTAGCCCTCCAGTCCAGTCGGAGCAGCACAACGGCACCCCAGGCAGCCAACCCCAGGAGCGGATACGACAGCGCGTACGGCAGGGCGCTGCCGAGGTACAGGCCCCACGTAGTGATCCCTTCCATCCCAGGCAGTCCCCGCAACGCGGTCTGCGCGTGCCCGCCCAAATCACGGCGGACCAAAGCGGGCTCGACTATGAAAAAGGGCGAGCCTGCAACAAACACGGCAGCCGCGAGGAGGCCCAGCAACGCGACTTGTCCCAGGCGGATCAGGAGAACGCGCCGCTTGGATGAAGAGGTGAAAAACAGAGCCGCCGGAGCGGCCAACCATGCCGCGCCTCCCGGATATTTCAACGTCGCGGCCAGGCCGCCCATGATCGCGGCTCCCCACGGCGCGGCTGACCGCGGTTCTCGGAGATACCCGTTGGCGAGCACGCCTGCCGCGTACATGGCCAGAACCATGGCCGCATCCGGCTTAGCGATGGCGGAATAGTAGATGTGCATGGGAGAAACGGCCAGAAAGGCTGTCGCCCACAGGCCAACCTGGGGTGAGGCGAGGCGTTTGCCCAGCAGATAAACAAGGCCAAGTGTCGCGATGCCCGCCCCCAGAGACCAGACCCGGGCCGTCATGTATACCCCGAGCGGTTCGGTGAAGTACCAGTCCACGAACGCTTCTGGAGTCGGCGAGAAACCGAGCATCCAGCGCAAGCTGAACAGGACACCCTCCGTCAAGGCAACCGCGTAGAGGAACAGGCTTGGGTAGTGAAACCAGCGCGGATTCGGCCCTTCAGAGAACAGTCGTAAGGCCCGATCCACGACATCGGCCTCGTCACTGTTGATGGGATGAGGGTGGCTCGCAAACAGCAGACGCAAAACTATTCCCCCAAAAATGAGGGCGGCTGCTAGTACCCGAAAAAGTGTGCTCAACAACTCACCACGGACGGACATGCACCTCGGCGACAGGCAAGTTGGCAGCCCCCTGGGGTTTGACACGACACAATCCCGAGCCTCCATCGAGCCAGGGAGAAACCACCCAGGCATACCGTCCAGGCGGCACGTTCTCGGTCACAACGAATACAGCTTGGTCATCGGCAACCATGCCAGGCGTCCAGTGCTCTGCCGGAAGCAAGGCGTGAAACATCGGCCGCCTGCTTTCCCACACCGGAACACCACCGCCGGATACCATGGCCTCAGCGACACATGGCATCGCGTGGCCCGAAGCCCGTAACGCCCAACTATAACGCGCCCGGAGCATAGCGCGCGGCGCCACCTGAGTCGGTATAACCGCGCGGGCCACCAGCAAGAACTGCCCAACTGGCGTGGCGTCCCGTGGCGATGCCTGACGCAGGTTCACCAATCGTGCGACTGTGTCCGCCGAGGGCTCTCCATGGCCGAAGAGCGCTAGCCCATCCTCAACCACGACGAGCGGACGGGTCTCCACCAGGCGACGCAGCAATGGCCGGAAGGCCTCAGAATCGGGAGACGAGCCGATATAGTCGAGCCCGCTGACATCCACGATGACGTAGTCCGCCCGGTCCATTCCAGTCGGGAAGGGATAGATCGCGTTCCGCAAGGCCAAGTGCGCCCCGACATGATTGGCGGCGGACACCGAAGCGCTTGAAGGAATACGAGCCGCGATCGCGACCACAGCAGGACGCGGGTTCACGTCCCAGAACTGTTTTCGTGCGAATGGGTCCTGGGACCAGGGCAGAGGGCTAAACGTCACACTCGCGATCACACTTGTGGCCGCCATGGCGGCCAGTACGGCGCTAGGACGCCAGCCGCGCTCTTGTGCCCATGTCGCGGCCCGGCGGCTCCCGACCACGGCTGCCGCGATCAGGATCGGGGTGAGGGCCGCCGTGTAGTGCCCGCGGATCGTGTATTGCATTTCGATGTTCGACAAAAGATTGGACACCAGCGGCGGTAGCCCGACGGCCAAGATCTCCGGAGCCAGCAGAGGCAGTCCCGCGAGTGGAACCACCAGCATTGCGAGATAACCGAGGTGCTCGGGCTGCAGGATCGTTCCGAAGAAGACGTCCGGGTGCAGCACCGGAGACGCAATCAGCTCCCACGGCGTGTTTCCCAGGTGGCGCCAGCGATTGTGCACGGAAAAATAAGGGGTCTGTGTCCAGTTCGGGATGACGACCCAGATAAGCAGCGCGAACACCGTGACCGCAGCCGCTGCCAACCCCAGACCGCTGGGGCGACGATGAACCGCCGCAACGTACAGACCGAAGGTGAGCGAGACAAGTGCCATATCCTCCTTCACTAGCATGAGGAGACCGGCCCAGACCAATGCCCAGCCTGTTTTCCCCGCAAAAATAGATGCGAAGGCGGTCAGCAATATGGGTGTAGCAAAGGTGTCCGCGTGAAAGTCGAACAGATTGGCAAACTGGAGCGGTGGGTACAGGAGATACACGCCGGCGGTCACAGCACCGGCCGACGGCTTCGCCCACACCCGCCGGCCCAGACAATAGGCCGGAACGGCCCCTAGACCCAAGACGATGCTCTGCATCACGAGCAGCGTTTCCGGATCCGGGTGGAGGCGCAAAAATGGAGCGGCCGCCGCCAGGATGAACGTGGCATGGTTCCCCCATACCGCATCGTGCCAGATCGAGCTACGCGGGATCTGCAATTGGGACACTTCCCAGGCGAGCTGCGCATAATAGCCCAAGTCCAAGATGCCGGTCAGCAGCGCCTGGTGTCGGAAGAGACTGAGAGAGGACAACCCGACGGCATAGGCTGCGATGCCGACGAGGACAGCAAGCCACATCGCGTGAGGCGACACCTTGAAGATTGGCCTGCTACCGCGTCCCACCCACCACGCTGCCAGGACACCACCGGCCAGCGCCAACAAAATAAACTGCAGCGTCGTGGCAGCCAGATGTCGCTTGAACGGGCTAGGCCAAGGCACCCAGTCAACGATTGCATTCGTGGCAAGCGCGGCCACCAGCAGTGCGACCAGAGCCAAGAGTGGCCACAGCACAGACGGCTGACGTGAACTCATGCGGCTACCGTGACATCGCGGGTGTCTGTGACTGAGCCCGCAGGCGACCAGCCAGCACCCAGGTCAGGCCGACCACCCCCAACAGTTTCCCCGTCATCAGGAGAGTAAGAATCCCTTGGTGAAACGCCGGAAACCGCTCAAACGAATACCGACTTCCCAGCAGGAGGATGCTGGCTACGAGCATGGCCACATCGCGGGGTCGCAACGGCGGGTCGGTGCGGTCCACTACGAGCAGCGTCAAGGGAAGGAGTAAGACAACGAGGTGATGCTCTTCCGTCAACGGCGACAGTAGCAGCATGACACACAGACCGAGGCCCCACGCCCAATCAACCGCAGGAGAACGGGTTGGCAGAGAACTCGGAATGGTTCGCATGCACCAGATGAGTATTCCCACCCCCATAACAAGCCAGAGACTGTCAGCCGCAAATGGGCTTAGGCTGGACGCGTCGAAAAGGCGGTGGAATGTCGCCCGGGGGGACAGGTTGGCGGTCCACGTCAGCAGGTAATCCGGCATCGCCACGACGTAGCGCAGATACTCCTGATGATGCGCCGGGCCGAGCACGATGAGGCTGACTCCCACTCCGAGTCCGGCCAAGACAGCGGCTCCTAGGCTCTCAGTGCGGCGTCCCATCCACCAGAGCAATGGCAGCAAGAGCCCGCACTGCACTTTGCTATGAAAGGCAACGGCCACCGCTGCGGCCGTGACCCAGGGATATCCCGCGCGCAGGCCCCACCACGCCAGCGTCACCAGGAGCAGCAGCAGAAGGTTGGCCTGTCCCAGCCCCGCGCTTTCCAGCAGCGGCTGGAAGTTCAGCATGACGAACAGGGCCGCCACCGCACGAACCGGCGAAACGGGAGCAGAGGCGCGCAGGCACAGCAGGAAGGAGCCGAGCAGGCATGCCTGGCCTGCAAGGAACCACGCTATCGCCGCCGTCCGGAACGGAAGCAGCGTCCATGGCTGCATGAATAGGTAGAACAGCGGAGGGTAATTCGCCGCGCTTCCTGCGCGTCGGATATGGAGTAGCTCATCCACGCGTGCCACCGCCTGAGGGTCGAACGGGTCCAGACCCATAGCAACGACGGTGGCATAGGTATAGTAATGGG
>VBOK01000155.1 GCA_005877565.1 Nitrospirota bacterium | reverse complement strand
CGACCGGCTTGCTGATATAGTCGAAGGCGCCCTTCTTTATCGCCTCCACCGCCGACTTGACCGTTCCGTGCCCGGTGATGATCACCACAGGCAGGTCCGGGTAGTCCCTGGTCACGTGCTCCAGGATATCCAGCCCGCTGACCTTCGCCATCTGTAGATCCGTCAGAACGAGGTCGATGCCGCCTTCCTCCAAGAACCTGAGACCGGCCTCTCCCGAGTCGGCCTGGAGCAGGCGGTACCCCTCCGGTCGGAGGACCAGATCGAACAGCCGTCGCATCTTTTCCTCATCCTCAACGATCAGAATCGTCGCGTCCGCCATGCGTCTCCTTTTTTACCCTATTCCTTACCGAGCCAGCGCCGGCAACCGGAGCACGACTTCCGTGCCCTTCCCCTCCTGGCTATTGATCGCCAGTTGTCCACCGTTCTGCTCCACCAGCCGCTTGGCGTTCGTCAGGCCGAGCCCGGTCCCGAAGTCTTTGGTGGTGAAGAACGGATCGAAGATCTGCTTGAGGTGTTCTGGGCTGATCCCGCATCCGGCATCCACAATCCGCACGACCACCGTCGCCGGTGCGCCGCTCTTGCCCTCCATGCTGGCTGTGATGGTGAGGGTCCCGCCCTGCGGCATGGCTTCTCGGGCGTTGATCATGAGATTCACCAGCGCCTCCTTGACCTGATCCGGGTCCACCATCAAGTCCGGCACGTCGGATGCGATGCTCACCTCTTCGGCGATGACAGATCCGGTCCCCAGCGCCCGCCACTCCTGCAGGGCCGCCTCCAGGAGCACCTTGACCGCAACGGGGCGGACTTCTGGCGGTTTTTGCCGGGCGAACCGCAGGAAGTGATTGATCCGGTTCGTGAGCCGGTCCACTTCTTCGATCACGTACTGCGCCACCTCGCGCTTGACGGCCTCGGACTGGTGATCGTCCAGCACGAGTTGGGCCGAGCTGCGGATCACGCCGAGCGGGTTCTTGATGTCGTGGGCGAGAGCAGCCAGCAGTTGGCCGACCGAGGCCAGCTTTTCTTTGCGCAGGAGCTCGTTCTCCTGGTTGCGGATCGTCTTCAGGCTCTCGTCCAACGCCTGCGCCATCTGGTTGAAGGCCAGCGCGAGCGATTCCAGCTCGTCACCGGTGCGCACCGTCACCCGACGCTCGGCCGTGCTCCGGAGCGCCCGATCAAACCGGCCGGCCGACGCCAGGTCCCGCACACTCTGCCGGATCGCGTCGGCCTGCTCCTGTAGCATCAGAATGGGCTTCACAAACAGGCGCCCGAGAAAAAACCCCAGCGACGCGAGCGCCGTCACCATCCCAAACCCGATCATCCCCACCGTGCGTAACAGCGTGTACACCGGCGCATAGGTCTCGTCAGGGTCCTGGCGCACGAAGGCGTACCACTGGTGCCCGCCCAGACTGGACTCCGACAGTGGATGGACGAACCGGATGGGCGCGTACCCGACGATCGAGTTGTGCCCCCCATGGGCATCGTCCTCGGCCACCACCCATCCCGGCGTCGTTTGCATCAGTTGCCGCATCAACGGATCGTTGATCAGGTGCGCCTTGGGCGGGAGGACAGGGCAGATGAGCGGCGTGCCCTCGGTGTTGAGCAGCATGCCATGCCCCCGGTCCCCGACTTTGATCTCCATGATGGCCTTCATCAGATTCGCACGCCGCAGCTCCAGCTTGACCACCCCGACGGCGCGTTTGCCGGAGCGGTCCATGATGGGGACCGCAATGTCCAGCAGATACTCGCCGGCCGCCTGCTTGTAAATGTCGCTGACGTACAGCCGACCGCGTCCGTCGGCGAAGGCTTCCCGCCACCAGAGCTCATCACCGTGCAGGTACCCAACGGTGGGCGCCACGCTCGCGACCAGGGCCCCCTGCGCGTCCGTGACCAGGAGGTTCTGATACCCGCCGGCCCGGACGGCGTACCAGTCCCGAATGTAAACCAGCGTTCCTCGATCGATGTAACTCGGGAGAACCCGGTCCTCGCCGTCCCGGTACCGCTCCCACTGCGAACTGCGCTGCAGCAACCGGGCGCGGATCGCCTGCGGGTCTTCCGTCCGGTAGGACCCGTTCGACGCCTCGGCCGACGCCCGCACCGTGAGCGGGGTCGCCGCCAAGTGGCGCGCGCCGTCGATCTCGTCATCGATCATGACCTCGATCCGGCGCGCGGTCGAGGCGGCGATCTGCTGGAAGCTGCCGCCGATGGAGGTTTTAATCGTCTGGATGCTATAGAGGTAGGTCGCGAAGAGGGCGACGATTCCGGGCGAGAAGCCGACGATCAGAAGGGAAGCGACGAATTTCTTCTGGAGGCCCCGTCGCGACCGGCTGAGTTCCATGAGGCGGTTCCTTCGTCACTGCATGACGCGCGCGACATCCCCCTTCTGAAGCGGTCCCAAGGCGGTCACAGCCAGAAACCGACCATCAAAGAGCTCCCGGCTGAGACGCCACAGCTGGTCCGCCGAGATCGCGTCGATGTCGGCCATGACCTGCCTTAGCGGGATATGGCACCCAAAGTATAGCTCGTCCTTGGCCAGTTTGTTCATCCGGCTGCTGGTGCTCTCGAGCCCCAGCATGAGGTTGCCCTTCAACTGGCTCTTGGCCCGCTCCAATTCGGCGCGCCCGACCGGCTTGTCCTGCAACCGCCGCAACTCCTTGAAGATGAGCCCGATCGCGCGGGGCGCCGCGTCAGGCCGGACCCCGGCGTAGACCGTCACCAACCCGCTGTCCGTAAAACAGGTGACGAAGGAATAAATGGAGTAGGCCAACCCGCGCTTTTCCCGCACCTCCTGGAATAAGCGGGAACTGACGCCTCCGCCCAGGACGGCATTCAACGCGTAGACCGCGTACCGATCCTTGTCGCTGTGGGCGACGCCTTTGGCGCCCACGCAGATGTGGGCCTGCTCCAACGGCTTCGGCCGAACGTGCACGCCTTTCGTGACCGTCGGCGGGACCCGGTGCTCGGATCCGGTTTCGGAATCCCACGGGTCTCCGAACGCCGACGCCAGCTGCTTCAGCACCGGCCCGAAGGCGAAATTCCCCGCCATCGCGACGACGACCTGCGAGGGGCGGTAATGCCGGGCCCGGAAGGACAGCAACTGGACCCGGCGGAGCGCTTCGATGGTGGCGACTTCCCCGAGCACGGGCCGTCCCAGCGGGTGGGAACGGAGGCAGTTCTTGGTGTGCAGGTCATGGAGGTAATCCTCCGGGTCGTCTTCGACCATCCGGATCTCTTCCAGCACCACCTGCTTCTCCTTGGTCACTTCCCGGGCGTCAAACCGGGAATGGTGGAAGATGTCCGCGAGCAGGTCGATGCCCTGCGTCAGATGTTCGTCCAGAACCTTGGCGTAGAAGGTGGTACACTCCCGGGACGTAAAGGCATTGAGCTCCCCGCCGAGCGCATCGATCTCCCGCGAGATAGCCTCGGCCGAGCGCCGCCGCGTGCCTTTGAAGACCATGTGCTCGATGAAGTGCGAGAAGCCTTCCTCGCCCGGCTCCTCATCGCGCGAGCCGACATCCACCCAGATCCCGATCGAGACCGACCGCATCGAGGGTATCCGCTCGGTGACTACCCGCACGCCGTTGTCCAGCACCTCTTTTCTGAACATGCCGCCTGCGCCTCAGGCCGCTACGGTTGCGCGGAGGCTTTCGGGTCCGGCATCGCCTCCTTGCGGCTGAGCCGGATCTTACCCTGCCGGTCCACCTCCAGCACCTTCACGAGCACCTCGTCGCCTTCCTTGACCTCGTCCGTCACCGCCTTGACGCGATGGTGCGCCAGTTGCGAGATGTGCACGAGCCCATCCACGCCGGGCAGCACTTCGACGAAGGCGCCGAAGTCCATGATCTTCTTGACCTTGCCCATGTACAGCTTGCCGACTTCGACTTCCTCGGTGATCTGGTTCACCCGCGTGATCGCCTTCTGAGCGGACGCCTCGTCGCTCGAGGCGATCGTCACCGTCCCGTCGTCCTGCACGTCCATCTTCACGCCGCAGGTGGCCACGATGTCGCGGATGACTTTGCCGCCGGGGCCGATGACCTCGCGGATCTTTTCCGGCTTGATCTTGAGCGTGTAAATCCGGGGCGCGTAGGGCGACATCTGCGGACGCGGCGCCGCGAGGGCTAAGCGCATGCGTTCCAGGATGTACAGCCGCCCTTCTCGCGCCTGCGCCAGGGCCCGCTCCATCAGTTGGGCCGTGATCCCCGCGATCTTGATGTCCATCTGCAGCGCCGTCACGCCTTGCGCCGTGCCGCAGACTTTGAAGTCCATGTCCCCGAGGTGGTCCTCGAGCCCGAGGATGTCGGAGATGACCATGACCTTGTCGCCTTCCTTGATCAGCCCCATCGCGATGCCGGCCACGGGCTCCTTGACGGGCACGCCGGCGTCCATGAGGGCCAGGCTTCCGCCGCAGACGGTCGCCATCGACGAGGACCCGTTCGACTCCAGGATGTCCGAGACGAGCCGCAGGGTGTAGGGAAACTCCTGCTTGGAGGGGAGTACCGGCTTCAAGGCGCGCTCCGCGAGGGCGCCATGGCCGATTTCGCGGCGGCCCGGTGAGCGCAACGGCCGCGCCTCGCCGACGCTGAAGGGGGGAAAGTTATAATGGAGCATGAAGTTCCGGTAGTATTCGCCCTCCAAGGCGTCGATCTTTTGCTCATCATCGCTAGTGCCCAACGTGACGACCGCGAGCGCCTGTGTCTCTCCACGCGTGAACAGCGCCGAGCCGTGCGCGCGTGGCAGGATGCCCACTTCGCACGTGATCGGCCGGATGTCCGCGGGCCCGCGCCCGTCGGCGCGCTTGCCCTTCTCCAGAATCATTTTCCGGACTTCGGTGTACTCGAGGTTGTGAAACACCAGCTTCACGTGCCGCTCGCGGTCCGGGTCGTCCTCCTTCTTGAGGGCTTCCACCGCTTCCGCCATGATCGCATCCAAGCGTTCCTGGCGGGCGGTCTTGTTGGGGATGAAGATCGCTTCCCGGATCTTCGCGGCCGTGTGTGTCTCCACCGTCGCCGCCAGAGCCGGATCGATCTGCTCGGTCACCGCAGCGCGCTTGGGCTTGCCGCTCACCGCGACGAGCTTCCGGATGATTTCCACAATCTTCTTGATTTCCACGTGTGCCCGCTCGATCGCCGCGATCATCACGCTTTCCGGCAGGCCCGCCGCCCCGCCTTCCACCATCATGACGGCGTCCGCCGTCCCGGCTACCACCAGGCTCAGATCGCATTCATCCAGCGCGCTCAAGGTGGGGTTGATCACGAACTGTCCGTTCAGGCGGGCGACCCGCACCGCCCCCACCGGCCCGTTGAAGGGGATGTTGGAGATCGCCAGCGCCGCCGAGGACGCGATGATCCCCACCACGTCGGAGGTACCGGACTGGTCGGCGGAGATCACTGTCGCGATCACCTGGGTCTCGTAGTACCACCCCTCGGGGAACAGCGGCCGCATTGGCCGATCGATCAAGCGACTGGTGAGTTTTTCTCTCTCCGACGGTTGGCCCTCGCGCCTGAAAAAGCCGCCCGGAATCTTGCCCGCGGCATAGGCTTTCTCCTGGTAGTCCACGGTCAGCGGCAGGAAATCGGTGTCCTTCTTGTCAGCCTGCGAGGCCACCGCTGTGGCCAACACGTACGTGTCACCATAGGTGGCCAGCACCGCGCCATCGGCCTGCTTAGCCAAGTGCCCGGTTTCCAGCCGGAGCGTGCGGCCCGCTACTTCGAGTTCAACTGTCTGCGCCATGGGTCCCCTCTCTCCTTTGTGCTCTGAGGCACCGGCAGATGTCCACGGATCTACCCTGCTGGCCGAACCGCCAGCAGACCAGATCGGTGTCCACCTGCGACGCCTGGTTATGAGGGGCCAGCCGGACGCCCACCGCCCGACCGCCCCGCGGCCTCCTAACGCCGGATCCCCAGTCGCGTGATCACGGCCTTATATCGCTCCTCATCATGCCGGCGGAGATAATCCAGCAGCCGGCGCCGCCGGCTCACCATCATCAGCAGCCCACGCCGTGAATGATGGTCCTTCTTGTGACCCCGGAAGTGCTCCGTCAGGTAGGTGATCCGGTTGGTCAGGATCGCGATCTGCACTTCGGGAGAGCCGGTGTCCGCATCGTGAGTCTTGTATTCCTGAATGAGCGTGGTCTTCGCCTCTTTCGCTAACGCCATGCCGCCTGTCCTCCTGCATAATGGATTATGCCAGAACCTTCTCCAGTTTGATCACGGTGGCAGGTTGGGCCTGCTTCAGCTCCTCGGCGCTGCATGGGGCCTTGCCGATTCCCACCAGCCTGCCCTCCGGCGACAGCAAGCGGACAAAGGCCCCAGCCATCCAGGCGCCTTCCGCGCTGACGATCCGTGAAACGGGAACTGCCACCCCGTGGCGGAGCCCCTCGACCGCGTCGCGGTCGACGTGCAGAGCCGGCAGGTCCGCCAAGGCCGCCGCCAGCGTGTATAGCCGTGTCTCGACCGCGCCGCGATCCGCCAAACCCGCCAGTTCGTCCAGGCTCAAGGCCTGTTCGATGCAAAACCGTCCCACCCTCCGGCGCTCCAGGCTGGCCAGATGCCCCCCCACGCCCAAGAGCTCGCCGATGTCGGCGCATATCGTCCGGACGTAGGTCCCTTTGCTGCAGATCACATCGAACGTCACATCAACCATAGCGGGAGAGGGTCCACCACCCGTTGCATTCGGCAGAGCAACGGGTACCCGAGGCGCCTCTCCCACGCCCACCGTAGCAGGAGAGGGCCCCGCAGTGGGGCTGATCGAAAGAATCTCCAACGAGTGCACCGTGAACTCGCGCGGGGACCGGGACACGGTGCGCCCCGCGCGCGCCGCCTTGTACAGAGGGACGCCCTGCACTTTGACCGCGGAGTACATCGGCGGGACCTGTTGGCGCCGACCGATGAAACGGTCCATGGCAGCCACGATGGCCGCCTGATCCGGCAGTGTCTCCGCGACCCGCCCGACCACCGTGCCAGTCGCGTCCTGTGTGTCAGTCGCAACCCCCAGTCGGAGCACCGCACGGTAGGCCTTGTCCATATTCATGAGATACTCCGCGATCCGCGTGGCCTTGCCCAGGCACAACACCAGCACGCCGGTTGCCGCCGGGTCCAGCGTGCCGGTGTGGCCAACCTTGTGCAACCCGAGCAGCGTCCGCGCCCGGGCCACAACGTCATGGGACGTCCGCCCGGCCGGCTTGTTGATGACCAGCACCCCGTCCAAGGCCACACCTGCCTGGCGATCGGTGAGATCAAGGTTCACGATGGTTGTCCTTCGGCTCGGTCGGCTGTGGCTGTACCTGATCCAGCAGGGTCATCACCCGCTTCACCCGATCGAGCGAGGTATCCTTGACAAACGTCAGCGCGGGGACGTACCGCAGCTTCAGGCGCCGCCCCAACTCGCTTCTGATGAACCCCTCGGCCCGCGCCAGCACCGCCAGCGTCTCCGCCTCCTGAGGGCCCTGTTGCAAGACCGTCACATAGACCCAGGCCTGCCGCAAATCCGCTGTCATGTCCACGGCCGTCACGGTCACGAAGCCGACCCGAGGATCTTTGACCCGCCGCATCAGGATATCGGCGATCTCCATGCGGATCTGATCGCCCACCCGGTCTGTGCGCTTGTGGCCTGTCATGGGTCAAAGCAGCTCCACGTGGTGCTCGATCAACTCGACGGACGGATTCGCACGGACCTCGCTGACGACCGCGTCCAGCATCTGGCGCGCATGGCGGCCATCATTCGACACACAGGCCACGCCCAGCACCGCGCGCTGCCAGAGGTCGTTCCCGTCCACCTCGGCGATGGAGACATTGTACGTCTTCTTGACACGGTCTTTCAGGCTCAGGAGGATCTGGCGCTTGCCTTTGAGCGAGCCGATTCCCGGCAGGTGCAGATCAATCGTACAGACGCCAACGACCATAGGGCGGGAAGGTCAGAGCTTCGCGGCGACCTTGTCGATGGTAAAGACCTCGAGCCGGTCGCCGGGCTTGACATCGTTGAAATTCTCCACAGTGATCCCGCACTCGTACCCGGCCTGCACCTCTTTCACATCGTCCTTGAAGCGTCGGAGCGAGGCCACCCTCCCCTCGTACACGACAACACCGTCCCGCACCACCCGCACACTCGCGCCGGCTCGGACGATCGTCCCGTCCGTCACGTAGCACCCGGCCACGGCCCCGATTTTCGCGATCATGAATACCTGACGCACTTCCGCTCGGCCCAGCACCCGTTCCTTGAGCGTTGGCTCCAGCAGCCCTTCCATCGCCGCCTTGATGTCGTTCAGCACCTCGTAGATGATGCTGTACGTGCGGATGTCCACCCCTTCGCGTTCGGCCAGGGCCGCCGCCTTCGCCTCCGGCCGCACGTTGAACCCGATGATGATCGCGTTCGACGCCGCCGCAAGCTGGACGTCATTTTCCGTGATGCCCCCCACCCCTTTCAGCAGAACATGCGGCTTGACAGCCTCGGTCCCGAGCCGCTCAACGGCGTCCGCGATGGCTTCCGACGACCCCTGGACATCGGCCCGGATGATGACCCCGAGGTCCTTGACTGTGCCTTCCGTCACCTGCGCGAACAGGTCGTCCAACGTCACCTTGCGCACAGGAGCCGCGCCGGCGGTCCGCTGCTTCTCGAGCCGGGACTCGGCGATCTCGCGGGCGATCCGCTCATCCTTGGTCACCACGAACTCGTCACCCGCCATCGGCACCCCCAGCAGGCCGACCACTTCCACTGGGATCGAGGGGCTCGCTTCTTTGACCGACCGGCCCGCGTCGTCGAAGAGCGCGCGGACGCGCCCGCTGAAGGTGCCGACGACGAACGGATCGCCGGCACGCAGCGTGCCCGTCTGCACGAGCACAGTGGCGACCGGGCCGCGCCCTCGATCGAGTTTGGCCTCGATCACGGTGCCCTTAGCCAGCCGTGCCGGATTGGCGCGTAATTCCAGGACTTCTGCCTGCAGCAAAATCATCTCCAGCAGGGTGTCCAAGCCCGTTTTCTTCTTGGCCGACACCTCGACGTAGATGGTGTCCCCGCCCCACGCCTCGGGGACGAGTCCGCGTTCCGCCAATGAGTTTTTGACCCGATCCGGGTTGGCGTCCGGCTTGTCCATCTTGTTGATCGCCACGATGAGCGGCACGCCCGCGGCGCGCGCGTGATCGATCGCCTCGATGGTCTGCGGCATGACGCCGTCGTCGGCCGCGACAACCAGGACCACCAGATCAGTGACCTTCGCGCCCCGGGCCCGCATGGCGGTGAAGGCCTCGTGGCCGGGCGTATCCAGGAAGGTGATGGACTTGCCATGCACGTGCACGACGTAAGCGCCGATGTGCTGCGTGATGCCGCCAGCCTCTCCTTCGGTGACCCGTGTTTGACGGATCGCGTCCAACAGCGACGTCTTGCCGTGGTCCACGTGGCCCATGATCGTGACGACCGGCGGCCGTGGGACCTGCGCGCCTTCCGTCTCTTCAGGTTCCTGGAGCAGCGCTTCCGCCGGGCGCTCGGCGGTCATCTCGACCTTCACGCCGAACGACTCGGCGACCAGCGTGGCCGCGTCCGGCGCAATCGGCTGGTTCAGGGTCAGCATCGTTCCCATGTCCATCAGCTTGCGGATCACGTCAGCGGGCTTCTGGCCGAGCGCCTCGGCAAAATCCTTGACGGTCAGCCCTTCCGACAGCTTGACCGCTTTCAGGCGAGGCTTGGTGACTTCTGTAGGTGGACCGCTTGGCGCGTGCCTGGTTTTTTCCTCGCGCCGGTGCATGGGCATCGCGCGCAGGTCGCGCCAGCGGGTCGCGTCATCGCGGGTGGGAATCGGTTCGTCTTCCCGCCCCCGCCCGACCCGGCGGAGTTTCTTCATCTTATCCTTCAGACCAAGCAGGTCAGCCTGCGACGCCTCCGGAGGCAACCCCTTCTTGCTCACTGGGTGACGATCGATGCCGGAGGCAGGCAGGGGCGGCTGTGGAGGAAGCGTCACCTGCGGCGTCTGGGACGCCGGAGATCCTGGGGGCCCCGCAACTGTTGGCTCAACCCCACCCGGGCGGCCAGGATGCGAAGACGGCTCCGCGTGAACCTGGCCAGGTGGCAGTGGTGCGGCCACCTTGGAGAGGTCGGAGGGACCGGCGCTGATCGCGGCCGGCTCCTCGACCGGCCTGAGCGGCGCCACGTCGCCCACCACAGTAGTCTCGCTTGGCCGCCGTTTGACCAGGATCATTTTCTTCTCCGCCTTCGGCGGCTCGACGACCGGAGGAGGTGTTTTTTTGGCTTTCAGCGCGGCGGTGTGGCTTTTCTCTTTGTCGGCTTTTTCGGGCTTGTCCGGCTTTCCTTCAAGCGGCTTGGTGGGCTTGGCGGCTTCGACGGTCTTGGGCGGCTTGACGAGAAACGCGGCCGCGGGTTTCTTGGCCTTCCCGGCGGCCTTCGCCAGGATCTTCGCGACCGTGTCGTCCTCGAGGGCGGCCATGTGGTTCGAGACCGTCACCCCGATCCCCTTGAGGTCGCTGATCAGATCTTTGCTAACGATTCCGAGTTGCTTTGCTAGTTCGAAAACCCGCATGCCCGTCCGTGCTCTGGGCTACCCGGTCGCCGCCTCGGAATCCGTCGCCCCCGCAGCAGGAGTGGTCTGAGGCTCCGCCTCCTCGGCACTCGCTTGCTGCGCGGCCGCCGCGGCCGATTCCGCTTGCACCAACCGGGCGTGCTGTTCTTGCAGCTGCTGCGCGATAGCCGCTCGGGTCTCCTGATCCCGCACGACCCGTTCCTTCTCGTATTCGCTGGCCCCGATGATATCGATCTTCCAGCCAGTTAGCTTGGCGGCCAGCCGGACGTTTTGCCCGTTGCGTCCGATGGCCAGCGAGAGTTGGTTGTCCGCGACGACGACCAGCGCCGACTTCTTTTCCTCATCCAAGCCCACCTTTTCGATGACGGCAGGGTTCAAGGCCTCGGCGATAAAGACCCGCGAGTCCTGTGTCCACGCGATGATGTCGATCTTCTCGCCCCGGAGTTCCCGCACCACCGCCTGGACCCGCGAGCCCTTCATGCCCACGCAGGCCCCGACTGGATCGACGGCGCGGTCCCGCGAGGCGACGGCGATCTTGGTCCGATCGCCGGGCTCGCGGACGACGCCCTTGATCTCGACGATCTTCTCGGCGATTTCCGGCACCTCCGATTCGAACAGCTTGACGATGAAGTTCGGATGGGTCCGGGAGAGGATCACCTGCACATCGCGCTGCGTCCGTTTCACCTCCAGCAAGTAGGCTTTGATGCGATCCCCCCGCCGGTAGGTCTCCCGTGGAATCTGTTCGTGCGCCGGCAAGATCGCCTCGGTCTTGCCGAGGTCCACGATGTAGTTACGGCGCTCCTGGCCGAGAATGATGCCGTTGACGAGGTCGCCTTGGCGAGCCGAATACTCCCGCTGGACGACTTCCCATTCGGCTTCACGGACTTTCTGGAAGATCACCTGCTTGGCCGTCTGCGCCGCAATCCGCCCGAAGTCCTCGATCTCGATGACGGATCCGATCTCGTCCCCGAGTTCGGCCTCGCTGTCGACCTTGCGGGCCTCCTCCAAGGAGACCTCAGACTTGGGGTTGGTCACCTCGTTGACGATCTTCTTCAGGGAGATGGCCTCGACTTCCCCACTCTTGCGATCAATCCGCACCTGGATGTTTTCGGCCGCCCCGTATTTCTTCTTCGCGGCAGTAAGCAACGCGGACTCCACCGCATCGAGGATGCGTCCCGCATCGATTCCTTTTTCCCGCCCGATCTGTTCGATCACCGCAAGGAGCTCTCGACCCATTGCCCTGCTCCGTCCCTCTCAGAATTCCACTTCCAGCCTTGCTTCCAGAATCTCGGCCAGCGGGAGTGCCACCGGCGTCCCCTCGCCGACGCACTTGGCCTTACCGGCCTGCGTCTCCACCCACACCTGCGCCCCATCCAACTTCTGGATCCGCCCGACGACCACCGCCTGCCCCAGCACCGGCTTGGCCATTTTAAATCGCGCCAACCGCCCGCGGAAACGCTCATAGTCCTCGGGACGCCGGATCGGACGGTCCAGCCCCGGCGAGGACACCTCCAGCAGATACGCGTGTGGGATCGGATCCTCCGCATCTAGCGCATGCCCCATCAGCATGTGGGCGCGCGCACAGTCATCCAGTGTCACGGCTCCCTCACCCTGATCAGTCGGCCGTTCGATGACCACCCGGATCAGGGTCTTGGGGCCACGCCCCCGCACTTCCACGTCGACGAGGACCAACCCGAGAGAAGCCAGAACAGGCTCGACGATCCGCTGGACAATGGAGCCAACCCGTTCGGATCCTCGGGCGGTTCCCTGAGGAACGCCGCCGGCTGGCGCTAGGGGATGGTCTTGACCCGTCATGACCGAAAAAAAAGTGGGCAGAGCCCACTTTCGATAGCGCACCCTACCACACCTATCCTTGCGAAAGCAAGGGGGAACTAGGCCAGGATGCGCTTAAAACGGTCCATCACCAGACAGGTCACAGGACCAGGTGCGCCGGCCCCGATCGGACGACCATTGATGCGGGCGACCGGGAGCACTTCGATCGTCGTGCCCGTCAGCAGGACTTCATCGGATGTATAGAGGTCGGCCTCGGTGAGGGGCTCCTCTTTGACCGCCACCCCGGCTTGCTGGGCCACCGTCAGTACGACCTTGCGCGTCACCCCGGAAAGCAACAGGGGCCCCTCGGGCGGCGTGATCAAGACACGGTCCCGCACCACCGCGACATTGCTGGTCGTGCCTTCCACCACATAGCCGTCACGCACGAAAAGCGCTTCAAAGGCCCCCCTGTCCCGCGCTTGCTGCTTGGCGAGCACGTTCGCCAGGAGGCTGACCGACTTGACGTTGCATCGAGCCCACCGGATG
>VBOK01000261.1 GCA_005877565.1 Nitrospirota bacterium | reverse complement strand
TGTCGCCAAAGAGAACTTGGAGCGCGAACCCTGGCTCCGCATGGTTGCTCGACTCGGCGACCGAAGCTACAAGCAGATGCGGGTCATGGTGCTCGAGTTCCTCGATACGGACGTCTTCAATCTGTCACCTCAACACTGCGTGGCCTTCTTAGAGCCGCTGATTGAATCCTGGGATATCAATCTCGCCACATTTGAAATGGAAATCGTCCTACACCGCCGACTGGCCTCGAGGCCCCCGAAGACATTCGCGTTTCTGGAACGGGAACCCGACCCACGGCTCGACGAAGAACCGAGTCTGAAAGAATTCCTTCGGGATACTGCCCTCAACAGCGATGCGACCGAGGACGAAATCGAGTTTCTCAAGCATCTGCGCTTCAAAGGAAAGCGGCCGACGCCACTTTATTATTACCGCGAGCTGCAGAATCTCAGAGACCCCCTTCATTTCCGCACTGCACAGCCGACGGTGAGAGTGCCATGTTGAACGATGCGACGAATTGGTCCCTCCTCCGGCATGGCCAACATCTTGAGCGACACGAAGAAGCAGCAAGTCATTGCCCTCGGGCAGTTAGGCTGGACGCTGCGCCGTATTTGAGGCGGCGACGGGCCTGCGGCGCGAGACGGCCAGCGACGGCCCAGGGGTCAGGAGCCCGATGGCACAGCGGCTTCGTCCGTTTCCCAGCCATAGAGCCCCATGAGGGCAGGGGCCGAATGCGTGATAAGCTCTCGAGTGTCGGCTCCCTCCTGTCCGTGACGGCGAGTCCAGGTCGCGAGAGCCATCGTGTTCGGAGCGCCTCCTGTTATCTCAGCCCGCATCCACATTGGGCGTCCGTCCAAGACGCCGATGAAAGGCGAAAACGAAAAACCATGAGCAAGGAAGATGCAATCGAGGTGGAGGGCAAGGTGATCGAGCCGCTGCCCAACGCGATGTTCCGGGTGGAGATGGACAATGGCCACAAGGTCCTGGCCCACGTGTCGGGCAAGATGCGAATGCACCGCATCCGGATCCTGCCCGGCGACAAGGTCACGATGGAGCTGTCCCCCTACGACCTGACCCGAGGTCGGATCACGTACCGGTTCAAGTAGAAGTCGAGCCGAAACGCGGCTTGCACTCTCAGGAGCGAACGCGCTACAACACACCCGCTTGAGCGCCCGCCCCTATGGCCGGTTTTGCGCCGTCCATATTTGGCCGGATTTGAGGTGTCCGCCGAGGCTCTTTGACCCACTACCCGCGCGAGCCTGATCGCCGCTCCCTCCTCGTCGCCGTCCTCGGCTTCGCCCTACTCGAGGGTCACGCACCCGAGCTCGCCCTCGTCCGCGCGTGGCTCGGCACCTGCAAGGGATCGGCCTCGTCGCTGCCGGCATTGGCACGGCAGGGGTATGACCTCGCCCTCACGCGCTACTCCGAGCGGGGATGGCGAGCGAAATACTACGCGAGCGGCGTGGAGCACTCGCCCACGGGCGCCACCGGCTCGGCCTTCGAGCCCCTTGAAACGGGAATCTCGAGAGCCACCGCTTATCGCGCCATCACCGATTTCCTGAGGCACCGTCAAATGCTGCGCGAGAAAGGCCGGGCCTAGTTGACAGAGTCTGCTCGAAGCTGATCTCCCGCATGCCGCTCACTCTACATCGGGTACGCCCGGTCAGCGTTTGTTAGATTCCGCCATCGCTACGCTATCATCTTCGTGTCGGGCCCCGCGGTCATGAGCCTGAAAACGGTTTGACAATTCGCCATGTTATACTTCCTGGCATGAACCGGGTGTACAAGAACCTCGCTCTCTGGATGGTCATCGGCCTGATCGTCATCCTGCTCTTCACGGTCTTCCAGGGCACCCAGCAGAACGGCCAGGAACAGCCCAACTTCTCCGATTTCCTTAAGGCCGTGGAGCAGGGGCGGGTCGAGTCCGTGCTGATTCGCGGCGACCTGGTGACCTACACGCTGAAGGACGGCGGACCCACGCAGAAGACCTACGTGGTTGACTACCCGGACCTGGTGAGGACGCTTCGCGACCACGGCGTGAAGATCGCCGTGCGGCCGCCCGACTCGAACCCATGGTACGCGATGTTTCTGCAGTGGGCGCCGATGCTGCTCTTCATCGGTGTCTGGATCTTTTTCATGCGGCAGATGCAGGGCGTGGGTGCCAAGGCCCTCTCGTTCGGCAAGGCGCGAGCGCGCCGCATCTCGGAGAAGCAGAACAAGGTCACCTTCCAAGACGTCGCCGGCGTGGACGAGGCCAAGGAGGAGCTCCAGGAGATCATCGAGTTCCTCCGGGACCCGCAGAAGTTCCAGAAGCTCGGGGGGAAGATCCCCAAGGGGGTGCTCCTGGTCGGCCCGCCCGGCACCGGCAAGACGCTGCTCGCCAAGGCGATCGCGGGCGAGGCGAACGTGCCCTTCTT
>VBOK01000154.1 GCA_005877565.1 Nitrospirota bacterium | reverse complement strand
CGACGACCGGCCAGCGCACGCTGCTCACGCCCAAAGGTGGCGCTGAGCCGGTGTCCTACGGCGGGGGGCGGTTCTCACGGGACGGGAAAGGGCTGTACGTCACGACGGACCGCGACGCGGAGTTTCACCGGCTCGCGTACCTAGACCTCGCGACAAAGAAGCACACCGCTCTGACAGGCCACATCGCCTGGGGAGTCGAGGACTTCGACCTGTCGCGGGACGGGAAGTGGTTGGCCTTCGTCACCAACGAGGATGGCATGAGCGTGTTGCACGTGCTCGCGACGACGACCGGGCAGGAACGGCCGGTCCCGGAGTTCCCCGTCGGCGTCATCGGCGGGCTCCAGTGGCACGCCAACAGCACCGAGCTCGGCGTGACCTTCGAATCCGTGCGCACCCCGGCCGACGTGTATTCGTACAACGTCACCACGGGCACCGTCGAGCGCTGGACGTACAGCGAGACGGGCGGCCTGAACACCGCGACCTTTCCCGAGCCGGAGCTGGTCCGCTGGAAGAGCTTCGACGGGCGAACGCTTTCCGGATTCCTGTACCGTCCGCCCGCGCGCTTCACCGGCCAGCGCCCAGTCGCCGTGAACATCCACGGCGGTCCGGAAAGCCAGGCCCGCCCGCATTTCCTGGCGCGGCAGAACTACTGGCTCAACGAGCTGGGGATCGCCCTGCTCTATCCGAACATCCGCGGGTCGGCCGGGTACGGCAAGACCTTCCTGAAGCTGGACAACGGCCAACTCCGGCAAGACGCCTACAAGGACGTCGGCGCGCTGCTGGACTGGATCAGAACCAAACCGGAATTGGACGCCGATCGTGTGATGGTATGGGGCGCGAGCTACGGCGGGCATGTGACGCTGGTGGCGGGTACACTCTACAACGACCGGATCCGCTGCCTGCTGGACATCGTCGGCATTTCAAACCTCGTGACATTTCTACAGGGCACCGAAAGTTACCGGCGCGACCTGCGTCGCGTGGAGTACGGCGATGAGCGCGACCCGGAGACACGCGCGTTCATGGAGCGGATCGCGCCGGTGCACAACGCGGACAAGTTGAAGAAGCCGCTCTTCGTCGTCCAGGGCAGGAACGACCCACGTGTGCCGATGAGCGAGGCCGAGCAGATGGTCTCGATCGTCCGGAAGAACGGCACGCCGGCCTGGTACCTGCTGGCCAAGGACGAGGGGCATGGTTTCTCGAAGAAGAAAAACGTGGACTACCTTTTCTATGCGTCGGTGCTGTTCATCCAGGAATTCCTATTGAAGTGAGTCGCCTGCCCTAAACGCTCACCTGCCACTTTAACAATTCCCTCATAACTCACGACCAGACTGGGCATCGAAAGCTGAAGAAATCTTCACGCTTCCTTCATAATTATTTCATCTTCGCCGAGTAGTCTGCCTCCCATGCCTAACGACAACCTTCGTGCCAAAGGAGGACACTCATGAAGCCGAGAGTCTCATGGGCCTTGATGACGCTTTCCGCAAGTGTGATGGCTCTTGGGCTGGCGGCCTGCACAGTCACCCGCAACTGGCAGTACCCGCCCGATCCCCCCGGGACGCTGCTCAATGTCAAAGGATCAAAAACCCTTCCCGTAACTGTGGCGGTGTTCCCCCTCCGCGATCTCCGCGGAGCGAACGTCGAGCGAGGAAGCTGGCGGTTGGCCCTCCCCGTGGTCCCCTATGCCGTGAACTCGTTCGACCGCCCTGAAACCGTCCAAGATCCGGAAGGGGTTCGGCTGATCCGCATGAACCCATCGCGAGACTTTGCCATGGCGATCTCGAACGAACTGCGACACGCTGGTATCTTCTCTACGGTTGCGTTCGCCGAATCGCTCACGACGAAACCGGATCTCGTTATAAGCGGGACGATCCGCTCCACCAACTGGCGGCGATCCTTCACCACCTACGGGCTGGGGCCCTTGGGGCCGCTCGTCTGGATTCTAGGCGCTCCCATGGGGAAGGCGACTAACACGGTCGCCATGGACCTGCAGCTCACGCCCCCGAATGATCCGTCCCGTGCCGTGTGGCAATTCACGATGGAATTTCAGGACAGCCACCTGTTTGGCATCTATTACGGGATGGAACAATCGGTGGAGAACTATGCCGATGCCGTGCAGGAGACTCTCAAGCCCGCCATCAGCAATCTGGTCAAGATCGCAACCGAGCATCCTGAGCTGTTGCGGCCTGGTTCAGCGACAGACGTGAGCACTGCCCAGAGCCACTAGCGGCTCAGGAATAAGGAGGATGCCATGAAACAGTCTAACGTACGACGAGTCGTTGTGAGTGTAACCGCGTGTCTCGTCTTGGTGAGTCCCTATGCGTTCGGCGCAGGAGACGATGGTCACAGCAAAACCGCGCCGATGGTCCGCATGACAACATCCAACGACAGCCTCGAACTCCAAATCGCCGAGGACGGCGGTACGCCGATCAAGGAAACCATTCCCATCCATCGCGTAGGATCCATCAGGTACTTCAGCGCCGGCATCGGCCTGGAGGAACGCTCGGCCCACTATCCGGCGTTTCCTCTCAAGCTGGTCTTCGTGGCCGGTCCCAAGGCGTATTTGAGCCAAGTGTCGATCACGATAACGGATAAGGAAGGTAAGGTCCGCCTCCAGATCCCGCCCAAACAGGTTACCGGCCCCTGGCTCTTTGTCGATCTGCCTCCCGGGAACTACGACATCTCTGCGCAGGGACCAGGGAAGGCTTCAATCAAGGAGCACGTGACGCTCTCGGCCAAGCAGACCAAGACCATCTATCTACGGTGGAAGGAGGAGACGGCATGATGAACCACCGCCAACACGCCATACGCTGGGCAGCAACAGCGGGGCTTCTCGGGACCCTGGTGCTGGGAGGCTGTGCCACCAAAAGTGCTGTGGCCACGACCTCAGGAGCCAAGCCGTCCTCGCCCGCCGCGCAGACACACGCAAAGACCGGTCCTGGCGCAACGGCCCAGACAAGCGAGAATCCGGGCGGCAGCGAGGCCTTGCAAGGGTTTTCAAGGAATCCTGTCGAGGAGCAAGTGACACAGCCGGCGCCGATGGTCGTGGCCAAGGTCGGGCAGCCGGAAAGCCTGGCCCGCAAGGCCAGTGAAGCGGCGATAACGCCGTTGACGGACATCTATTTCGCGTTCGACCGCTGGGGGCTCTCCGCAGACGGAAAGAAGAACCTGGCGGAAAACGCCGATCTGCTGAGGCAGCATCAAGGCGCGAAGCTCCTCATCGAAGGATATTGCGACGAGCGCGGGAGCAGGGAATACAACCTGGTGTTGGGTGAAAAGCGTGCCCAGGAGACCTCGCGATATCTACTGGCGCTGGGCATCAAGAACCCGGTCAGCGTCACCAGCTACGGCAAGGAACGCCAAGTCTGCACCGAGCCGAATGAATCCTGTTATTGGAAAAACCGTCGCGCGCACTTAATCCTGGAGGAAAACAAATGACACAATCGTTGGTTCACATTGGGCGTGCCATTCTTATCGCGGGGGTGGTCCTGTCTCTGGCATCCTGCGCGACCAAACAGACGGAAAGCGTAACCATGGAGGGCTCCGAACCGTTGAAAGGCTTCTCCAAGAACCCGACGGAAGAAATCGTGAAGGCTCCACACCCCACAGTCGTCGCAAAAGTCGAGCCAGGCAGATTCCGTGAAGTGGCCTCGCATCAGCTCGCGGACATCTATTTCGCATTCGACCGCTGGGGGCTCTCCGCAGACGGTAGGAAGTACCTCGTTGAAGATGCCGAGACACTGAAGCAACACCCTGAGGCGAAACTCGTGATCGAAGGCTACTGCGACGAGCGCGGGAGCCATGAATACAACCTCGTGCTGGGGGAGAAGCGGGCACAGGAAGCCATGCACTATCTCACAGACCTGGGGATCAAGAATCCCGTGAAAGTTATCAGCTATGGGAAAGAGCGCCAAATCTGCACTGAGCAAGATGAATCGTGCTACTGGAAAAATCGCAGGGACCACATGGTGATCGAAAGCGGGAAGTGAGGTGACGTCATGAAAGGGAAAGCGATGCTGTTGCTTGCCGGGATGTTGATGATGCTCGCGACGCTGGGAGCCCGTCACTGACCTGGATTCGCTCGGTGGGTCGGAGCAGAGCGCGTACCGGATTTACGATCCGGTCTTTTCCCACACGGTGGGCGGGCAGCTTTACATCCGGCGCTAGGAAGAAGGAGTGTGTGACGATGTCGTGCCCACGATGCAGAGGACTGATGGTTCCAGACCGGTTTGCCGATTTCTTTCATGACGGCGGGTATGTCAGCTTCACCGGCTGGAGATGTCTCTGCTGCGGAAACATCTTGGATCCGGTGATTCTGCGCAACCAGCAGGCATTCTCACGGTTCCCCCTTAATGTCCGTGATGGGCGGCTGCGAACGAAAACGGGTGCGGTTCGATGCCGATTATCGTATCATCAAGCGGTGGAGGTTTGAGCCGCTGAGCACATGAGGCTTCTGCTCGTCGAAGACGACCCCAATCTGGGCCGGTTTATTCAAAAGGGTCTTCAGGAGGAGCGCTACGCCGTCGACGTCGCCATGGACGGCGAGGAAGGGCTCTTCCTTGCGACGGTGAATCAGTACGACCTCATCATCCTCGACATCATGCTTCCGAAACTGGACGGCTTGGGCGTTTGCCGCAAGCTCCGCGCGGAACGCAAGACCACGCCCGTCCTGATGCTCACCGCACGGGAGACCATCGAGGACAGGGTGACCGGGCTGGACACGGGAGCTGATGATTACCTGACCAAACCCTTTGCGTTCGCCGAACTCCTGGCACGTGTCCGAGCGCTCTTGCGGCGGGGGAGCGCCCTGCCCTCCGGACGGCTCAAGGTACTCGATTTGGAACTGGACCCGGTGTCGCATCGGGTGTGGCGCGCAGGCCAGGAGATTCCCCTCACGAACAAAGAATTCGCGCTACTGGAATATTTGCTCCGGAATGCGAATCAAGTCCTCACACGCACGGCGATCATCGAACACATCTGGGACATCCACTACGACTCCATGACCAACATCGTGGACGTGCACATCCGGGCCCTGCGCGCCAAGATCGATCGCAGCTTTCCTTCTCCGCTCATCCACACCGTGCGCGGCGTCGGGTACGTGCTCAAGACAGAGGATGACTGACCCTTGTCCTCCTTCCGAAGCCGGATCCGTCTCTCAGCCCTTCTGCTGATCGGGGCGCTGCTCGTCGCCTTCAGCGTGCTGCTCTACTCCGGGCTGTCCGTCATCCTGCACCAGTACCTGGACGCGCGCTTGCTGGCGTTCGGGGAGGCCTGGGCTGAATTCATCGAAGACACCACCGGCTCTCTGCCTGAGTCTGCAGGTCAGGCCGCCGCATCGGGCCTTCGCGGGCAGAACAGCGACGAGGACCGAGAACTGCGGGAGGTTGCCCTCTCGATCACGGTGCATGCCACAGACGGATCGGTCGTGTGGAAGGGCCCGGCAGCCCGGATACTCCCTGCCCTGCCCACAGCGGCTCTATCGAAAGTCCTCCGCGGTGAGACCGTCTACGACACGATCGAGATTCTAAACGCCCCATCGATCCGGCGAATCTCGCTGCCCGTGTTCCGTGACGGCAAGGTCAAATATATCCTCCAGACCGAGTCTTCCATGCACTTCATCGAGCACGCACTGCGGCAACTCGCCATGCTGTTGGTGGTAATTTCGTTTTCGATTCTAGCCATGGCCTGGTTCGGTAGCCGCTGGGTAGCAGATCAGGCCTTGACGCCGGTCGAGGCCCTCAGCTCTACAGCCGAGCAGATCTCGGGATCCTCGCTCAAAACGCGTGTCTCCCTGAACGCGCCCTACGCGGAGTTTCAGCGGCTGGCCCGCGCCTTCAACGCGATGCTCGAGCGCCTTCAACACGTCTTCGAGGCCCAGCGCCGCTTTATCGCGGACGCCGCGCACGAGCTCAAGACTCCCCTGACAGTGATCATGGGCAGCCTCGAGGTGACACTGAAAAAGGCGCGGTCGACCGAAGAGTACCGGGAAGTCCTGATCAGCAATCTCGGACAGGTCGAGCGGATGATCGCGTTGACACGATCCTTGTTGATGATGGCTCGGTTTGCAGGCGAGCGTCCACCGCTTCACGTCACATCCCTGACCATCGAGCCGTTGGTGAAGGATTTGATTGGGGAGCTGGCCGTGCTGGCGGAGAACCGCCACATCACATTGGCGGTTGAGGCACATCCAGTACCGCGAGTAATGGGCGATGAAGGATGGGTCCGCCACATGCTGATTAATCTCTTGGACAACGCGCTCCGCTACACACCGTCTGGCGGCACCGTGACGGTAGGCATCGAAGAAGTGGGGAATACGGTGGTGATCTCAGTCAAGGACACAGGAGCCGGCATCGCGCCGGAACACCTGCCGCATCTGTTCGAGCGATTTTACCGGGCGGAGAGCGCGAGGGACCGGGAATCCGGCGGGGTCGGGCTTGGTCTGGCGATCGTGAAGGAAATCGCCGAGGCGCACGGCGGCACGGTCCGGGTTGAGAG